>JAQCNK010000190.1 GCA_028275075.1 Haloarcula sp.
TGGGGCGTCTCGAGGACGACAAGCTGGTCGACACGCCGTTCTAACTCGTCAGCAGTCCGGGGCGAACCGACCGGTACCGCGGCAGCGACGCTCGCAGCACCGGCTTCCCGCACCCGCTCGACGCAGGCGAACATGGTCGCACCCGTCGCAAACCCGTCGTCGACGACGAGTGCGTGCTTGCCGGCGAGATCGAGCGGCGGCCGGCCCTCGCGATAACGCTGCCGCTTCGCGTTGGCTGCGCGCTGGTCGTGTTCGGCTTCGTCGTCGAGGTAGCCGGTTGGCAGGTCGAGCGACCCGATCAGAGAGTCGTTTCGCCAGATCGTTCCGTCGTCAGCGACGGCGGCGATGGCCAGTTCCGGGTTCTCCGGCGCACCCACCTTGCTCGCAACCACAGCGTCGAGTGGTGCGTCGATCACATCGGCCACCGCGCGGGCGACGGGGAGCCCGCCGCGGGGAATACCCAGAACGACGTCGATGTCGAGTTCCAGCCGCCGGACTTCGGCGGCGAGCGGCTCACCGGCGTCCGTGCGGTCCATGAACATAGCATATTCTACCACTGTCGCCGACTTAATTACCGTGGTGGGGGTATGCAAGCTGCAGCAGTTCCTCACCCGGAGTTGCCAATATCTCCACGACCGTCTCGCCGACAGTACTAATCCTGCGGGCTCGCCGCTGACGGGTCGGCGTCCGTCGAGAGCGTCTCCTCAACCTGCCAGTAGGCGAGTACGAGCGCAACGAGTGCGAGGAACGAGCCGACGGTAAACGGCGTCGAGAACCCACCGAGGCTGTAGAGGACGCCGGAAGCCAGCGGCCCGACGGCAACCCCGAGACCGAAGGCCATCGTCAGCACCGACAGCGTGGTCCCGGAGCCGCGATCAGCGGCGAGATCACCGGCCAGCGCGAGCGACGGAGCGAAGACAAGCGCAACGGCGATACCCTGGATAAAGCGGGCACCGAGCATGAGCCAGGGATCCAGCACGAAGCCTTGTGCGTAGACGGACGGAACGAGCACTGCGAAGCCAGCGACGACAAAGGGCCGACGTCCAAAGCGGTCGCTCGCCCGGCCGATAGGCACCTGTAGCATAACGTTCGCGATAACGACGGCGGCAAACTGGACGCTGAACATGAACGTCGACTCATCCAGGCGAGTCCGGATCGGCCCTTCCAGGGTCGCAAAGAGCGCGATAGTCGTCGCCATCAGAAAGGTTCCGACACCGAGAACGAACACCGGATCGAGTCCACTCCCCTCCCGGTCGAAGACAGCGATTGAGAGGTTCTTACTCGCCGCGTCCGCGGCGGGCGGCGGGTCCGTGATCAGAGCGGCGACGAGAAGGAAGCTGATGATCGCCCCGGCGACGGCGACGGCGAAGGCCGCGTTGAACCCCGAAATCGAGAACGAGTCAAACGAGTAGGTGACGACACCCTCCGCACTCAGGCCGCCGGTGATAAGAACGCCAGCCACGATAGGGCCAAAGCCGAACCCGATCAGCCGAAAGGTGTTGAACACGCCGAAGTTGCCGCCCCGCTCGCTGTCGCTCTCGGCGTAGTCGTTGACGAGCGCAATGGTCGCGGGTATGGTGAAGGCCGCGCCGATACCCTGGAACGCCCTGGCACCGAGCACCGCCCAGTAGGAACTGAGAAACGGATAGGCGGCGCTGCCGATACCGAAGAGGACCAGCCCCGTGAGCACGAACACCCGCCGGCGGCCGGTCCGGTCCGAGAGCCGGCCGGTGAAGGGCTGGCCAAAGGAGTTCAACAGCCCGAACAATGACAGCACGAGCCCGATGAGCGTCTCTTCTCGCAAGACGAAGCCCAAAATCTCGGTCCCGACGATACCCGAGAGGCTCACCTCTCCGCTGGCGATGTACAGCGGGAGGACGATAATGAGAAATGAGTTGCCCAGCGCGTCGGCCATACGAGCAAAGGCCAGCGCCAGCACCCGTGAGTCAGTGCCCAGAACCATCTATCGCCTGATTTGACCGGACGGACCTGAGGGTTGCGTTTGCGTGGTGTCCGCGATAGGTAGGCGGCTGCTTCCTTCCGTCCCAGTGGTGCTGCTTATCGTAGCTGTGTCATGTGTCCCCATTTCCCCGGGTCTTATCAGCGGGTGCTCGGACGACGGTATCGAACAGACCACAGTTGGACCGACGCTGTTCGACACCATCGACGACGGCGCGGTGGCGGTTATACGGGTCGACACTGATAGATATTCGCCGGGGTCTGGCGAGCCGAATGCTATCACTCGTTCTGTCGACCCGTATACGCGTCGTCGTCCACCGCGGCCAGTCCGGCCCCGACCCCGGTGTAGCCGGCGGGGGTCAGTTCCGTCAGTTCCGCCCGCACGTCCTCGCTGACGTCGAGATCCGCGATCATCTCGTGGAAATCCTCGATGGTCACGTCTTTCCCTCGCGTCGCTTTCTTCACCTGCTCGTAGGCGTCGTCGTGACCCTCGCGGCGGAGGATGGTCTGGACGGCCTCGCCGATCACCTCGGGCGTCGAATCGAGTTCCTCGGCCATCACCTGCTCGTTGGGGACGACCTTCGCCAGGCCGTTCTGGCACTTGCCGTACGCGATAAGCGAGTAGGCAAAGGCCGAACCGATGTTGCGCTTGACCGTCGAGTCCGAGAGATCCCGCTGGAGCCGGGAGTTGGTGACGTAATCACCAAGGAAGACCAGATCCGAGTTGGCCTTCGAGAGGTTCCCCTCGCTGTTCTCGAAGTCTATCGGGTTGACCTTGTGGGGCATCGTCGAGGAGCCCGTCTCGCCCTCGACTGTCTGCTGGCCCAGATAGCGGTCCGAGACGTAGAGCCACATATCCCGGTCCATATCCAGCAGGACGTTGTTCGCACCGCGGATCGCGTCGAAGAGCAGTTCGAGGTCGTCACAGGGGTTGACCTGCGTCGTCAGCGGTTCGTGATCGAGTCCCAGCGAGGCGACGAACTCGCTGGCGACGGCAGGCCAATCGACATCCGGATAGGCGGCGTGGTGGGCCGCATAGGTGCCCGATGCGCCGGCGACCTTCCCCGAAAGCGAGGCTGCCGAGCGTTCGATGTGGGCGATGGCTTGGCCGAGTCGGGAGGCGTAGACCGCCATCTCCTTGCCGAACGTAGTGGGCGTTGCGGGCTGGCCGTGGGTCCGGGCGAGCATCGCCACGTCGGCGTAGTCGTGGGCCATCTCGACGAGCATATCCCGGATAGCTTGCAGTTCCGGCACCAGGACATCCTCGACGGCGGGCTTGACCAGTAACCGGTGAGCGAGGTTGTTCACGTCCTCGCTGGTCAGCCCGAAATGTATCCAGTGGTCTGCATCCAGTCCGTCTGGCATTCCCAGCCGGATGAAGTACTCGATGGCTTTCACGTCGTGGTTCGTCGCTGCGTACTCGCCGTACCCCTCGGTCTCCAGTTGCTTGACAACGCTCGCGTCCTCGTCGTCGAAGTCCTCGTAGAGCGCCCGGAGCGCAGTTCGCTGGTCGGCGTCGATCTCCAGGGGCGTCACGGCGAGCTCAGCCAGCGCCAGGAGATACTCGACCTCGACTTCGACGCGGGCGCGCATGAGCGCCCGCTCGCTGGCGTACGGAACGAGTGGCTCGGTGTAGCGGGCATAGCGGCCGTCCAGCGGTGAGACGGCGGCGAGTGGCCCTCTGTCAGTCATACCGGAGACTCTACCGGAGACCCGAAAAAGCGTGTCGACTCGCTACGGGAGCTTCAGGTATGTGTCGGCCTGTTGCTGGGCGCGTACGACCTCGGCGACGCCCGAACGGACCGCGCTGACGCCCGTCGCGAGCGCC
>JAQCNK010000215.1 GCA_028275075.1 Haloarcula sp.
CTAGTTGCATGAGCGGGAACGACGGCGCCAGCGTCGAACTCACTGTCGAGGGCGCCCACAAGCGCGACGCCGGGCGGGGCATCGCACGCCTTCCAGAGTCCGTGCGTAGCGAACTGGGCGTGTTGAGTGGCTCACCGGTCATCATCGAGGGTGAGGAAATGACGGTGGTGAAGATGTGGCCGGGCGACGGCGACGGCTCCACCGTTCGCATCGACTCAGACACACGGGCCAACGCGGGCGTCAACATCGGCGATACGGTCCGAATCCGCGTCGGGTCGGTAACTGAAGCGGGAGAGATCAGCATCCAGCCGTTACAACCCTTGCCAGGCACGGACGAGTACGCCCACACGGTGCGGACGCGGCTGGTCGACCAGATGGTCCAAGCCGGTGAGCGGACCCACATTGACGGGCTCGGCGCGTTCGTCGTGCGAGAGACCGACCCAGACGGTGCGGTCAGGGTTACATCCCAGACGGACGTGACAGTGTTGCCGACGAACAAGGAAGCAGGTGACGACAGCGGTTCGGGACGGTCGGGTGACACCGCAACGTCCACGTCAGCGCCGGCCGAGACGGCGACAGGCGTCAGCTACGAGGACATAGGCGGGCTGGACGAGGAACTCGATAGAATTCGCGAGATGATAGAGATGCCGCTGGCCGAGCCAGAGCGGTTCCGCGAACTCGGTATCGACCCACCCAGCGGCGTCCTCTTGCACGGCCCACCAGGTACCGGCAAGACGCTGATCGCCAAGGCCGTCGCTAACGAGGTCGACGCCTATTTCGACACGATCTCCGGGCCGGAAATCGTCTCGAAATATAAAGGCGAGAGCGAGGAGCGGCTGCGAGAGGCCTTTGAGCGCGCCGAGGAGAATTCGCCCGCGATACTGTTTATCGACGAGATCGACTCCATCGCGGGCTCGCGCGGCGAGGACGCCGACATGGAGAACCGCGTCGTCGCTCAGTTGTTGACACTGATGGACGGGCTAGAGAACCGCGGTCGGGTGGTCGTTATCGGCGCGACGAACCGCGTCGACGCTGTCGACGAGGCCTTGCGCCGCGGCGGCCGCTTCGACAGGGAAATCGAGATCGGCGTGCCCGGCGAGGGTGGACGCCGCGAGATACTGGATGTCCACACCCGTGAGATGCCGCTGGCCGACGACATTGATTTGGACCGTATCGCGGCCCAGACCCACGGGTTCGTCGGTGCGGACCTTGCCTCCCTGACCACGGAGGCAGCGATGTCGTCGCTGCGGGCAAATAGCCAGCGCGAACACAGTGAGGGTTCCGAACGGTCGGGCGGGGACCGCTCACGGGAGGACGACGCAAACGAACTCGACGAGGCAGAGAGCGAGGGGCCGGCCGTGACACAGACGGATTTCGACGCAGCATTGGCGGTGGTTGAGCCCAGCGCGATGCGTGAGTATGTCGCCGAGTCGCCCGCGGTTTCCTTCGACGATGTCGGCGGACTGGAGGATGTCAAGCAGACGCTCACGGAGGCCATCGAGTGGCCGCTGGCCTACGGCGACCTGTTCGATGTGACGAACACCGACCCACCTAGCGGTATCCTCCTCTATGGACCGCCCGGAACGGGCAAAACGCTGCTCGCTCGCGCGGTCGCGGGCGAGAGCGATGTGAACTTCATCCACGTGGCCGGCCCTGAGATAATGGACCGCTACGTCGGTGAGAGCGAGGAAGCGGTTCGGGAACTGTTCGAGCGGGCCCGCCAGACAGCGCCCAGCATCATCTTCGTAGACGAGATCGACGCTATCGCTAGCCACCGCGGTCAGGGCAACGAGGTGACCGAACGAGTCGTCTCACAACTGCTCGCCGAACTCGATGGCATCACCGAGAACCCGAATCTGGTCGTGCTGGCGGCGACCAACCGGCGAGAGATGATCGACGACGCCCTGCTGCGGCCGGGCCGCCTCGAACAGCACATTGCGGTACCCGAGCCAGACACTGCGGCCAGGGCAGCGGTCCTCTCTGTTCATACTCGGGGCAAGCCACTGGCTGATGACGTCTCTGTCGAGGAGCTCGCAGCGGAACTCGACGGGTACTCGGGGGCCGAGATCGAGGCTGTGGTCCGTGAAGCGTCGCTGCTCGCCATTCGCGAGACGGCCGACGCTCTCGGTCCGGCCGAAGCCAGCGAGCAGGCCGACGAAATACAGATCACTGGTGACCATTTCCACAGAGCGATAGACCGGGCCCTCGACCGTTGAGTTGCGCTCGTGGACGCTGACGTGCAGTCGGGGTGCATTGATACTCAATGGACTGTATCAAGCGAGTGGCCCGAACGCCACGTACACTCCGTGAACTGCCTCGGGGTCAGTCCCGAGGCAATCGGCCTGTTCCGCCTGTAGACTAGTGCGCAGCGCGCTGGGTGGGCGTTTTAGAGACGGTACGTAACGGCGTCGCTGGCGAGGAGTGGTGAAAGGCTGTCCGGACAGCCTTTGGCGGACGAGCGACGCCGTGTGGCCGAGCAGCGAGACGGGCTAAGTAACCGGCATCAACGTGAAAAGCGTCTTGCCGGCGATGAAGCATTGGTGTCTAAGGGTAAAAAAGGCGCGGTCACCGCCGGTCGGCCAGCGCCGGAAACGCTTCACGCACGTCGGCCACCTTCTCGGGGCTGATCTGCGCCGTGACGACTGCTGGATTGTCGTCAGAACTCGCGAGCGTCGTGCCCCAAGGGTCATAGACAGTCGACCGGCCCAGCAGCGACGCATCCTCGAACTGTCCAACCCCGTTGGCCGCGGCGACGTACAACTGGTTCTCGACGGCACGGGCCCGTGGCAGCAGGCGCCAGTGTTCCACGCGCGGGTACGGCCACGCGCTGGGCACTAACACCAGCGTCGCGCCGTCCGCCGCCAGCTGTCGGTACAGCTCCGGGAAGCGGAGGTCATAGCACGTCGTCACACCGACTGTAAAGCCCTCGAACTCAACGGTCGGAAGCGTCTCGCCCGGCACCAGTAGCTCTGACTCGGCCGACTCATAGCCAAAGAGGTGCTGTTTGCGATACACAGCCTTCCGTTCGCCGTTGCGGTCGATGAACACCGAGGTGTTCGCAAGGCCCTCAGTCGCGGGTACGTCGAAGCCGGCGGCCTGGCTCCGCTCCAACTCTTCGACGAAACTCCCGCCGAGTATCGCTATATCCCGTTTGGCCGCCAGCCGCTGGAGCGCGGTCACCGTCTCGCCGTCGAGTCCCTCTGCGCTACGGTGGTAGGCCTCGAAGCTGAAGTAGCCAATCGTGAACAGCTCCGGGAGAACAACGAGGTCACAGCCGTCGTCGTCGGCCCGCTCGACGGCCTCGACCGCGCGTCGGCGATTCGCCTCGACTCCGGCCGCCTCGATATGGAACTGTGCGAGCGCGAGTTTCATCCTTCGTCTGTTAAGTAGTCGTTGAGCGCGCGCTCGAGGTTCTGCAACTCGCCGTCAAGATTCCGTTTAAAAAAGCGTTCGATGCCAGGCAGCTTGCCGTCGACGATGAACCGGTTCGTCACTTCCGTCCCACCGTCGTCGGTGAGTTGGAGCTCCTGTTCACCCTGGACACGCATCACTTTCGACTTGCCGAGAAAGCGGATGTATTCCGGCTCTCGGCTTTCGACATCCTCTGTCTCGACGGCGATCGTCGTATCCACGATGGGGATCGGAAGCGAAATGTGCCACGTCGCGCGGCTGTCGTCATGGATAACCCAGTCTTTCACGACGCTTATCGGCCGCGCTCGCTGGTCGGGGTCGCAGATAAACTCCCAGACGCGCTCGGGTGTGGCCGCCACTGTCATCGTCCGTTCGACCCTGACAGTCATAGCCAAACTCAGGTGTGCACCCGGATGAATCCACCGACTACGAGCCCATACCGAGGCGGTCCTCTAGCTCGTCGTGACACGCCACGTCGTCGACCGGGCGCGGCCCCACTTTTCGATGTCCACTTCGTCGGCTTCTTCGGCGAGACGCGGCAGTCGGGCCCCGACCTGTTTGGACGAGAGCCCGAGCTGAGAGGCGATATTCTTCGCACGGAAGTAGCTCTCCCCGCGCGAGACGCTCTCCCGGAGGTACTCCAGAATGCGGCGGTCCTCCTCGCTGAAATTCACCATAGTAAATATACCGTCCGAGCGTTCTTAACGGTTGCTCTTAGCACATCATTCCCCGTAGACGTGAATGGCCACGAGCGCCAGTGAGGCGGCCACAATCGCGACTCCGAACGCAATCCCGCTGTTTGCCAACAGCCCAGTGGTGTCCATCCCCTGGGCGTGGCGGATGGCGTAGTTGTAGCTACTCACAGCGGTGACGACCGCGGCGAGCAGGGCAACGACGCCGAAGAGTGCGCCAAGCCCAATTCCCATGTCAGTTGCCGACTCAGTTGTCATAGTCGTGCGTTCCGCCCTGGCGCACTTAGTTCATTCGGGCGGGCCACAGCATGTGGGACAGCGCCGGTCTCACTGAGACGGACGCGGTCCCAGTGGAACAGCTTCGGATAGACGAGCCGACTACTGGATCGCCGTATGTTCGGACTCTTCGTCAAGCGCGAGGTTCGTCGCGATTTCGGCGTTCCGAACAGCGTACTCGGCGGTCTGCTGGAGGCTCACCAGCACCTCACGTACCTGCAGCAAGGCTTCGTTGTCCATCTCTGGCAGGTCGCTGAGGATGGCGTGTTCCTTGCCTTCGATACCGGCATAGGCCTGGCGCACCCGGATAGCGGTGTCGTAGTTCCTGTCGACGGCCGCCTGAACCGCGAGTTCAGTTATCTCGTTGACCTCTTCAGTGAAGTCACGGATGCGTCGCATAGTCGAGCTGTCGACCTCCAAGGAGTGATCGTTCGTCTCCAGAGCGATCTCGGCGATATCCTCGGCGTTGTCCGCCGTGAGTTCGAGATTCTTCGCGATGGAGCGGTAGCCGATAAGCGGGAAGCCGTCCCCGAGTCCCACCGCCCGCGCGAGGTTCGGGTTCTGGTAGGCGGTGAAGATGAGGCGAAGCAATAGAACGAATATCTTGTTGGCCTGTCGCTCCCGGTTCAGGGCCCGCTGGGCGAGGTCCGGGTTACCGTGGGCCAGCGCCTTGATGCCCTCGTTTCGCATCGTCGACCCGGTCGATTCGAGGCGTTCAAGCAGGTTGTCGAGCGTGAAGTCCTCCGGGTCGACGGAACATCGAATAGTGATACAGTTGGGCGTTTCCTCGATGACGCCCAGTCCCATCAGCTGTGTCTCAGCGTTGTAGACGGCGTTGATATGGGCAGATTCGAGCGTCTGATCCTCGGGGGCTTCGACGTGGATGATTCGTCGCCCGAGAACGTACTGGGCGACAATTGCCCGCTCGACGGCGTCCGCGTCGAGGTTCTCGATGTGGATGATGGCTTCTGACTCCTCTTGCTGGAAGGACTCCGGCATCACGGTCAAAGTCCCTTTCCCACCCATCCGAAGTGAGACTTCGTCTCCTTTTTCGACATCGTGTTCGCTCGCCCACTCGGCGGGAAGCGTCATCGCCAGCGTCGACGGCCCGAGTCGTTGAACTTTCCGCGTTTCCATATCACCTTGGTTATGAGTGATACACCTTAATCTTCACTATACAGCATATAATCTGCCGGAGGATATACAAACAGTTAGAGTAGCGCATGTATGGTCCACGACCATCAAGCCAGCACCTCGACAAGTCGTCGTTCGAACCGGCCCACGCGTACCTTGAGCCACCCGGCGAGTTCGGCGTCGAGGTCGGGATCACCGGTGTCGACCCGCACCGCACCCAACTGGTCGAGTTTCCGACGGGAGGCGACTACCTCGATGTCACAGCGCTCGATAACAGCCGGGGAGAGCTGCTGGTTCCCCCGGCCGAAGACGAACCCCTGGCCGCCGATCGGGGAGACGACGATCACGTTCCGGTCCCCCAGTGTAGAGCGAATCTCCGACTCGGCAGCGTCGAGTGAGAGAACTTCGCCGTCGCGCCAGACGTCGACACCGAGCGTCGTCCCCTCGAAACCCAGCCGCTCTTTGATAGCGCCGACGGTGCTTCCCGGACCAAGAACGTACGTGACACCGTCCTCGACACTCTCGGCGACGCCCTCGGCGAGCGTTTCGACGGTCCCCCCACCAAGCTGTTTGGCCGACTGGCGCTGCTCGGCGACCGGGACTGTCCCAACGGCCCGAAGGTCCGTGACCACTTCGCCACCCCGAAACGCATCCTCGTCGATGTCGTTGACCTCTGCCGGCTCAGTGTCGGTGAACGTCGCGACAATGCGTCCGGCTGCCCGCGGCGAGACACCGAACACCGATGAGTACACCTTGACGCCTGCCGGGACACCCAGCATGGGCGTGTCAGCGGTTAGTTCGTCGAGGGTCGTTGCGACATCCACGGCTGTACCATCGCCGCCGACGAACAGAACGCAGTCCACGCCTTCGGCTACGAACGCCCTGACCGCGGTCCGCGTGTCCGCGCTCGTCGTCGCGTCCGAGTCGTCCGGTTCACCGACGACTATCGGGTCGAAGCCGGCCAGTCTGGCGACCCCGGCCCCCATCGGGTCACCGTAGGTCACGACCTCGATATCCCCGCCAACCTCGGCCATAGAGTCCAACGCCTCGCGAGCCCGGTCAGGCGCCCGCGGTTCGGCGCCCCGCTCGCGTGCCTCCGCTACCTTCCCGTCGGTACCCTTCAGACCAACACGGCCCCCCATGCCCGCGATGGGGTTGACGACGACGGCAATACGGCGCATACTGTAGTTACTGCACCCGGCGGCAAAAGGCGCACGGGAGCGTATCATTCAAGACAGCGCCCACAAAAGAGGGAGTATGTTTGAGCCTCTTGCGACCGGCGTCCAGACCGGCGTCATAAACGCTGCTGGCGCCTTTATCGGTCTGGGTGGCATCGCGCTGACCTTCGGCTGGTTGGCCTATCTCTACCGGTAGCCGCGTCCGGGGTCCCAGTATCACTCCGCAGTCGGATCAACCCGCTCCCGGAGCCACGCCGCCGCTTCCTCCACTGTCTCGGCGTCTGTCCCTTCGAATCGAACAGTGACGTGCTCGCCGGGGTAGCTACCGACCTTGACGGCAAACAGTTCTCTGACTTTCGCCATTCGGTCAAGCAGCGCGCTTTCGGGCTCGGCGGTGTCGACAGTGACCACATGCCGATACTCCCCGGCGAAGTCGTCGGCGACCTCAGCAAACATCCGCTTCATTTCAGCGGGGACTCCCGGCAGGACGTAGCAGTTCTCGACGACACACCCCGGCGCGACACCCTCGTGATTTGGGAGCACTCGACTCCCGTCGGGCACCTCAGCGGTCCCCTCAGCCAGGTCATCACGGGTGTAACCGCCGTGCTCGGCCAACCAGTCGAGGGCGTCCTGGCTCTCGACGACTTCGCGACCGAAAGCGGCCGCGACACCCTCAATGGTCTTGTCGTCGTGGGTCGGGCCCAGTCCACCGGTGACGATCACGGCGTCGTAGTCAGCGTGGTACTCGTTGACCACTCTCGCGATGTCGGCAGTCCGATCGGGGAGGGTGGTCATTCGTTCGACGGTGACGCCGCTGTCGCGGAGCTGTTCGCCCAGCCATGCCGCGTTCGTGTTGACCGTCTCGCCGACGAGCAGTTCGTCTCCAACTGTGACCACCGCGACGCGCATGGACCACGGTACGACTGCCGGATACAAATACTGTCGGACCCGTCCGTGCCAAGGTTCAAATACGGGCTCGCGACCAGCCCCGCTATGAGCTTCGTGATCGGACGGGAAGCGGGCATCAAGGCCGGACCTGTCGGCGAGTTAGGGTCGTATCGTGCCCTCGACGGGAGCGAGGGTGCGTCGCTACACATTGATCTCGACGGGCCCCACGCCACGCTGGTCGTCGGGAAGCGCGGCTACGGGAAGTCATACACCCTCGGGGTCATCGCCGAGTCGCTCGCTCGGGCCGACGGCGTGTCCCCTGTCATTATCGACCCAATGGGTGTGTTCGGAACGCTGTGCGAGAAAACCGACGGCGAGCCGGTGCCAGCGACAGTCATCGAGGCCCCCGCAGTAGCACCGGGATCGCTCGGTCCCAAGTCCTGGTGTGCGCTGCTCGGTCTCTCTCCCGAAAGCGGCGCGGGCGCGCTCGTCTGGCAGGCCGCAGAGAAGAGCGCCTCACTCCCGGAGATGCGAGCCCACGTGGCGGATACAGACGCGCCGGAGAGTGACAGGCGGGCCGCAACCAATCATATCAGCCTCGCGTCGTCGTGGGGCGTCTTCGACAGAGACGGCGTGACTGCCACTGACCTCGGCACGAGCGAAATAACGGTCGTCGACGTCAGCGGGCTCGACGCCGCACCGATGAACGCCGTCGCCAGAGGTATCGCAGAGGCGCTGTACCGCGCTCGCATCGACCGGGATATCTCCCGTCTCCCGTGGCTGCTCGTCGATGAGGCACATACCTTCTTCGACGGCGTGGCGCGGCCGGCACTGGAGACCGTCCTGACCCGTGGCCGCGCACCCGGCGTGAGTCTCGTGATGGCGTCCCAGCGGCCGAGCGTCTTCCCGGCGGTTGCCATCTCGCAGTCAGACATACTCATCTCCCACCGACTGACCTCCGAGGCGGACCTCGACGCGCTGGCGGCCGCCCAACCGACGTACATGGACACCTCACTGAGCGAGCGGCTTCCGATGCGGCCCGGCGAAGTTGTCATCATTGATGACTCGACAGAGACTGTCCACGCCGCGCAGATACGGCAGCGGGCGACACCTCACGGCGGAGACAGCCCGAGCGCCAGCGACATCACCGCTCCGGGGAACGACTGAGAATACGCTTCCGGGCATTTGGGCCCACTAGAGCCGCTCTCGCGTCGATCCGGCACCGTCCCCAGGACCCGTCGACCCGGGCTCACTCGCCGATGTGCCGAGTTGGCTGCCGAGGAACTCGGCGGTGCGCTCGAACATTTGTTCGTAGTGGGCGCCATTAAACGGGAAGCCGTGGCCGCCCGCGACCAGTTCGTGTTCGACCGTCGGTAGTCGGTCCAGCGTCTCGGACAACATCGTTGACTGGGT
>JAQCNK010000220.1 GCA_028275075.1 Haloarcula sp.
GCTACCTTGTCGACGGTCGACGAGGAGTACGGAGCGCTTCGAGCCGCCAGCCACATGTGAGAGAGCCCCACGCCGCCGGCGAGTGAACTACACCGGGGGATTCCCTCCCGTTGCTCAACCCGCCTGTCACCACCTGGAGTTTGTTTTCAGCGGGTCCCATGCCGCCACTGGCCGTGCCATGATGAACCCATCTCACAGACAGAGATGGACTCCTGCTATCAGACCGGCGGGCCGTCGACCACGTCATCATATTGACTCATCATTTCCCGCAGTCGCTCGTTCATTGCCCGCTCCCGATGTGCTTCCCGCACATCGGCGGCGAGAGTGACGAGAAGACCGGCGGCAGTCTCGACCCGCGCGCCCGGGAACGCGTCGAGGAGCACGGCTCCTCAGCACACGGCTACGGCCACGCGCCGGACCGGTAGAAACCGCGACTGTCCCGCTCCAGGTCCACACCTGGCGGCCCCGGAACGGGCGGCGGTCGGGTCCTGGAAAAAATGTCCAAGTGGACTAATTTGTCACTCCCGGCAGGTGTCGTGACCGGCCTGTGTTTTACTCTGTTTTACCGCGTGCGGGGGCGGTTGTAGGGACCCGCTGAATGTGAGTCTGTGTTCCCAGCGAACCACCGGACGGGGCGCAACTTTCCGGGCGAACACCCCCGCGCTGAATATCGCTCAGTATCACCGAGTACAAGCGGTGAAACCGTCCGCTGGACGGACCCACCCGCTTCGTAAGAATTCTGCGGGAGCGGTCCGGGGAGTGGGTTCGGGAGTGTCCTCAACGAACTCTCGGGCCTGCTCGTCGGTGACCGGCGCTGTTGCGTCTCACCTGACGGTTCATAAAGAAGGCGCTCAGATGTTTGGTGAGAATAGAGGCACTCTTGAATACTGAGAATAAACTCCCTGATTGTAGGTTGGCCAGAAGGAGTAAAATTAATCATCACATATGCACAACCAATAAGCATGAACGGAATCAAAACATTCCGCAGTTTGACCAGCGACCCATTGCGGTTTGCGATACTCGTCGGACTCACCTCAATCCCATTTACTGTTGTTCTCTCCTGGGGCATGGTGGCAGACGGCACGTATGCTGTCGGCGGTCGAATTTCGGGTGAGTTCGTGTTCGTAGCTGGGTTATTATCCGGTTACTACTACAGCAATAAATCGGTAAAAGCCACTCGGGCCGGGTTGTGGACGGGTCTCGCAGCCTCGCTGGGTACGCTACTCGTATTTTTGGCCAACTCGGCGGGTACGGTCGGGACGCTCTCGACCGGGTGGGCAGTAGTCGCCATCGTGGGTACTCCTGTCGTCGCCGCGCTCGGGATTGGACTCTCCGTGCTGGTCGCCGTCGCCGGAGCGGTGATCAGTGATCGCGCAATGTCGTGGTTCAGAGGGTCCGACGAGCCCGACCACCGGAACGGCCACGTACAGGACCCCTGATACGTTTCAGAAACGCTCGTGCGTGCTCATCCGACCGAAACCGACGCTTGATCTGCGTCGGTTTTGTGTGCTCGTAGTACCGCTCTAGATTGTTCGTCGTGCTTGGAACCGCGTCATGTTGGAGATGTCCGAGGAACGTATCGAATGCTTCCATCACGTCTTCGACGGGTGTGCGTAGCTCCTTGGGCAGGTGCTCGATCTTGTCGAGCACCGACTCAAACTGACGGACTGCGGCTTCGTAGGACTGTGCAGCGAAAGCACGCTTGAACTCACTCCAGACGATAGCACCGTGAAGTCGCTTTGTGTTCGTGTAGCGAACACTCTCGAAAACAGTGCTCTGAAGCTTCTGTTCGCCGTTTTTGAGGAAGTGGAAGCAACAGCGGTGTTGTGCAGCGCCGAGATAGTCTTTGATGATGTCTGGGTAGTCTGATCGCCCGTCGGTTGTGACGACGTGAACTGGTTTCTCGGCACGGACGGCGGTGAGAAACTCGCGGACGGTCGCCTGGTGCGTGTCCCCCTCAGTCTCGGCAGGTGTCGGGACCGGCGTGAATTTTACTCTGTTTTACCGCGTTTCGGTCGGTTGTAGGGACCCGCTGAATGTGAGTCTATGTTCCCGGCGAACCACCGGACGGGGGGCGCGACTCCTATCTGCGATATATGAATGAAGCTGAAACCTACAATTTCGTTACGTCGGAGAAACGGGGGCGGGGGTACGGTAGTGGTGTCCACAAGAAATACACCTTTGTTGACGATCCGGAAGTGGTCGCCGAGACCCTCCAGACTGACTTCCGTCTCGAGGATGCTGAACACGAGGAGGATCTCGTCAAATCCGTTGTCAACGCGCAGATAGACGATTTCTTCGAAGGGAACTGACGTCAAGAGTCCCCGACGCCGTCACCGAATTTATATCGCACACGGGGGGTGGCTCCAGGAAGTGTGTTGTTAGAATAACCAGATATGTCTGACAACAGTACGCAAGATTTCATTTCGCACACGGGGTATCCCCCCTTCGACTCATCAGCCAGTTCGTCTCTCACACGGGGTCCGCTTCGGAGACGAGTGGATTCATATCGCACACGGGGGGTGTGATTCCCTCGATCGTGGTTGCGTTTCCTCCACTGACCTCCAGTTACGACGGAGACGTGGGGTGGGTGTCCTCCCTCATCGAGTTTTAATCGTTCGGATTGACCGGGCCCTTGTACTTCGACTTCACTGAATCGCCTTTCCGCCACTGCCAGTAGTAGTAGCGATTGTTATTGATCTCCTTGATCGTGACCGTCGCTTTGGCAGGGACGTTGTCCGGGAGATCGTCTGGCCGCTCCTCGACCTCTTCTTGATCCGCCGACTCTTTGAGACGGGCCTCTCGTTCCTTGTGTTCGGCGAGTGCCTCAGCGTACGTCGCAACATCTCGGAGCTGCTCCAGGTCCGACTCGTTGAGCGTGGTGACGATCTCCGTCGGAAGGTTCGCCGGTGGGGTCGGGGGTTCGTAGGACATCCGCTACTCTCGTGTTAACCAACACGGCCTACGAATTCATAGTTTTGTTGGTTAAGACTGCGGAGACAGTTCTCGTGACCGCTAGCTGTGACACTACTCAGAATTTCTTTAGATAATAGTTTCGTCCTATCTTACACCATGCTCCGGCGCATCGAACTCAAGATCCTCGATACGGTCGACTGCGGCGACACGATCTCCAAGCTCGCGACGAAGCTTGACCATACTAAGAGTTTCCTCTCTCATGCTGTCGCCGAACTCGTCGAGAAGGGGCTCGTCTACACGGAACGCGACGGGCGGTGAAAACGGGTTGTCCCGTCGGATACTCGTGCCGTCGAACGCTACCAGGATCTTGTCCGACAGCACTCCCATATCGACTTTCCCGAGCTGCTGACCAAGAGGGCACTCGAGGTGCTGTACTACCCCGACCAGCCGCGAACCGTCTCCGAGATCGCCGACCGGAGCGACAACCACCGCAATACGGTCAACCGCGTCCTCAAGCGGTTTCGTGATCGTAGTCTCCTCGGGACGGCCGACGCCCGCTACGAGCTCAACGCCGACTTCGACCGCCTCCACGAGTTCGCCCATGAACTCGCACACCACCTGCATCGTCAACGCCTCGAATCCGTCGTCCCGAAGGGCACGATTCTCTGGGAGGACTACGACGAATTCCTCGCCCAGGCCGAGACGGAGATTGAGGCGGAGGCGTTCCATGAAACAGGCTTCGCTCGATTCGCGGTCTTCGACCTCCAATTTCTGCTTACCGGTCACCGCTACTACGTCTACTCCGAGGGTAGTCCAGTCCGTAGCGGGCGTACAGCCCCGAGTCTGATCCGAGTGCCGTAGCTGTCTCCGAGGCCCCTGTCTTGTCGGGGTCTTCCCCAGCCGCCGGCTCGCCGGCCTGGTCTCAGCGCTCGTCCGCTGACGAGTCGGAACGACCGGCACCCCCGGCAGCCGTCTTGAGATCGGCCGGCGCCGTCTCGGCGTCAGGGGGTGACTGGACGTACTCGTAGTGGACACCGAGCAGCGCATCCTGGCGTCGCTCAAGAGACGTGGGTATCCCCTCGATGTGGTGGGTCGTGACGGTGAAAAAGCGAGCCTCATCGTACATCTCAATGTCGCCACGTCGGTTCCGCCCCGACGGGAGTTCGCCCTCGACGATGACGTGAACGCCCTGCCCCGAGGGCGAGACTTCGCTGTAGGAATCCAGCCGGTCGTCGAGTCGCTCTCCGTCGCACACCGTGGTCTCGCGCTCATAATAGTCGGCGAGTTCCGAAGAGTCGGTCGAGAGACCTCTTGGCTGGGTATCGGTGGCGATGGTGAGCGAGCAGACAGGGCCATGGACGGCTCGAATCTGATCGATGACGTCGTCGACGCTACTCGGCCCGCCGTCGGTCACGGCAACGATGAGGGGTTCGTCGCGGTGATTCTCAACGAGTTGGCGTGCAAGTTCGAGAGCGTCCGCCAGCGGCGTTCCCCCACCACAGTCCGTGTCGAATAGCCCCGCTTGGACGTGGCGGGTTTCGACAGAGAAAGGCTTCACGAGCCGAGCGTGACCGTTGACGAAATCGACGATCGCCACCTCGATCCCGAGCCCCTCTGCGGCGACGGCGAACCGCGCCAGCGCCTTCCTCGGGACCTCGATCTTCGGAGGCTCGCCGTTTCGCATCGATCCCGAGCGGTCGAGGACTAACACCAGCGCGTAGCGTTTCTCGCGGCCCGGCGTATCGACCTTGCAGACCCGGGGATCGCCGATCAGAAGCCGGTGGCCCGTGGTGGTGTCGTATCCACCGGCGGCCAGCTCTCGCCGGATACCACGATGCCGGTCGAGACGGAGCTGTTTCTCAAGCGTGCCAGCAACCGGGCAGCGCCGTCTTCGATGTCGGCCCACATCCCCGAGGGGGCAGGTTCGTCAGCAATAGGGACGAGCTCCAGTTCGTCGAGCTGGCCTAGCCCCCCAGACGTCCCGCCGGCCGCCTGGTCGTCGTCTGAACTACTCTGATCGAGCCGATGACCGAGGTCCCCAAGTTCACGCTCCAGCGCATCGGTGTCGATGCCCTCCCGATCTGCTTCGTCGTGAGCCGCGGTCCGATCTGCAGTGAGTGCTTCCTAGTAGGTGTCAGTCTCGTCAGTAGAATCTCGATCGAGCACCTCAGCGTGTGCCGGCTGGGGATCGGCTGTAGATTCCGAGCCGTCGTCAGAGGAGGTACTCGTGGTTGGGCCTCGCTTTCGGCTTGCTCGTGGCCGTAGTCGCGCTCCTCGTGAGAGTCACCGTCTCTCCAGATGAGCAGTCGTTACGAGGAGCGTCGCCGGCGTCACGGAGTGCGGCCGCAATGCTCTCGGTGACGACCTCAAGGGATTGAAAATCGGCAGTCTCAGTAGAGCCAGCAGGGCCGCAAAAGGCCTCCGTGATCACGGCCGGCTCCGACCCCTGGGGCGAGACCCCGACGATGGTCGTACTTCCACCGGTCCCCCGGCCGAGAGTGAAAACCCTCTCGGAAGCACCAGCATCCATGAGGTCCGGGGCCTCCTGATCGCCGATATCGACGTAGTCGCTGACCCGGAGGGTCACGCGTTCAAGCGGGACACTCCCTCCTTCGCGCTTGAGTAGACGATGGACGAGGTGTGAGAGGACGACGAGCGGTTCGGGCCGGTCGACAGTTGAATCTGACTCGGATGAGGACATGGGTAGGGAACGGAATCCACGCGGGAATATCGCCACCCGATTGTGGGTCGATAAATCAGCGGTGGACCGAGACTCGGACAGAACACTAGGTTTGGACCGCCTCATCAACCCGGGTGGTTATTACGTGAGACACGCTAGTAGCGTACAGAGGCACCAACGGATCATGGCTGGAACTGGGTCACAATCGAGTTCGGGCGGGACGATGCCGGAGATCGTGAAGACAGACGATGTCCTCGGCGGGGACCCCCGAATCGAGGGACACCGTATCGGCGTGTATCACGTCTACCAGCGCTACGTCGACGGAGACGACACGCCAGAGGAGATCGCCACGAGCTACGACATCTCGGTCGCCGAGGTCCACGCCGCGCTCGCGTACGCCTTCAGCCACCCCGAAGAGATGCGTACTATTGAGACTCGGAACCAGTCGATGTACGAGGAGCACGCGCCGAATCGCCTCGTTCCTGACGAGACTACCTAGAGGACGTTCGATGGAACTGCTCGCGGACGAAAACGTCGAGACCGAGTGGATACAGGCCCTCCGCGACGACGGCCATGATGTTGTCCGCGTTGTCGACGTCGAGGATCTTGGGGTAAGCGCGTCTGATCCGGACGTCCTAGCCGTTGCAACCCGAAAGGACCGCGTTCTGCTGACAGCCGACCAGTCGGATTTCAGTAATCCACCGGCAGACGAGCATCCTGGTATCATCATTATCGCGGACGTGACCCGGACTGGCGGCGAAGTGAGACGTGCGGTTCGCCGAATCGAACAGTCAGTCTCCGACCTCGCCGATCACGTCGCGTACGTCAGTGACTGGCTGTGACCGCCTGCGGAGAAGACACGTTATTCATCGACTGCCGCGTCCAGTTCGTCGACGTCGGGGCTCTCTTCGAGATCGGGATCGACATCCAGGAGCACGTCGCGCATCTCCTGCAGGATCGTCTCGGCTTCGAGCACGGGGAGGTCCTGCTCGCGCGCCGTGATGCGGGCATTCATTCGGCCTTGGACGTAGTCACGGGCGTACTCAAGGACGGTCGCAAGGCCGCTGACGCCGTGCCGGTCGAGAAACAGCTGAATGTTCTCGTTCGTCTCGCGTCGGGCGAGCGCGACGAACAGTGCCGGCGTAATCTGATAGGAGTCCTCCTCTGTCTGGACGTTGAGGTCGATCTGGCGGGCCCGGTATCGATGCGGCTGGGTGTCCGTCACGCGCTCGAGAATGCCGCTCTCGACGAGGTGTTTCACGTCCTCGTAGACGGTCGTCGTCGAACTATCGAGCCCTTCAGAGAGTTTCTCGACCGTCGGCATATCGAGCGTGAGCACCCGGGCGTAGATCTTCGCATACCGCTGGTTCGTCACGACATCAGAGATGGCGAGCATCGCATCGAGTGGATGTGAACCCCGGGAAGCGGCGTTGGCCATGTATTTCATTTTCCGCGGATTCTATAAAACACTGTCGCCGGACGATTCCGCTGAGAATTAATCGAGTTCGCCCAGCTTCCGTTGGACACAGTCGTGGAGCCGTTGTGCGCCGCCGTCTGAGAGATCGACCTCAGTGTCGACCGTCGTGCCAGGAACGTTGACGATGTCCTCCGGCGC
Source organism: Haloarcula sp. (assembly GCA_028275075.1). Lineage (GTDB taxonomy): Archaea > Halobacteriota > Halobacteria > Halobacteriales > Haloarculaceae > Haloarcula. The sequence continues at coordinate 7,212 of JAQCNK010000220.1, forward strand.
GGCAGACTGTGGTGGTTACCGGTTCGCGGGCGAGTCTGGTGAAGTTGGAAGTATCAAGAACACCCTCCAAGCTGTGTTCCAAGATATC
>JAQCNK010000229.1 GCA_028275075.1 Haloarcula sp.
TAGGAGTCAGTCGATGACGATCGCTATCCTCGGGGCTGGCAGCCTCCAGAACGCGTTAGCGAACGGTCTCAAGCCGGCTGTAGACGTCCCAGTCGAAATCGAGGCGCACGGCTCTGGGACTGTCGCTCGACTGATCGACGAGGGGCAACGTGACCCCGATATCGTCTCTGTCGCCGACGTGGCGCTCTTTGAAGCACCGCTCTCGCCGTCGTGGCACTCGGTGTTCACGAGCAACGCTGTCGTTATCGCGTACAACCCAGCGACGGCTGGCGGGGAACGCTTAGCCGAGGCCGGAGCCGACCGGTGGTATGAACCAATGGCCAACGGAGATGTCGATATCGGCCGAACCGACCCTACTCAAGACCCATTGGGCTATCGTGCACTGTTCACACTTGAACTCGCCTCGCGGTACTACGACGACACGTCGGCGCTCAGGGAACAGATACTCAAGCGAGAACAGATTTACCCAGAAACGTCCTTGATCAGTCAGTTTGAGACCGGCTCCATCGACGCCGCGATCGCCTACCGCAATATGGCTATCGAGCGTGAGTACGAGTATATAGCGCTGCCGGACCAGATCAACCTGAGTAATCCAACGTACGATGAAGAGTGGTACTCGACGACATCATACACGCTACCGAGCGGTCAGGAAATCGAGGGCGGGCCGATCAGTTACGGATCGACTATTCGGCATATGAGCGACGCTGCAGTCTCCGTATTCAGTGTCCATACAACCGGACCGTATCTCGAAGCGCATGGCTTCCTCCTGCGCGACCAGTTCCCTACCTATAACGGCGACGTTCCCCAACCTGTCAGGGAGGCAATCGCCCAATCAGACGAGGGACAGCCCCAGTTGGGCGAACCCAACCACGCAGCAGCATCGTCGATCTCGGACATCACTGTCCTGATTTGAATGGCGACAGGGTCAAACTCAAATCCGTCAGGAACGGTCACGTTTGGGTTCGACTGGCTCACCGTAGCACTCGTTCTCGGGAGCATGCTACTCCTGTACTACGTGGTACCTCTGGTGTCGCTGTTTCTCTCGGTACCGGCCGCGGATGTCCTGACTCGAATGACCAATCCCACCATCATGGGGGCAGCGACCACATCACTGCTGTCGGCCTCACTCAGTACCGCCATCGCCACGCTGTTTGGCTTGCCGCTCGCGTACTGGCTCGCACGCACCGACGGGGCTGTGGCGAAGGGTGTCCTCGCAGTTGTGCTCCTCCCGTTGGTGCTTCCCCCAACAGTCGGCGGTATCGTGTTACTCACCGTTTTCGGCCCTGGCTCACCGCTCGGCGACGCCGCGATCAGCGCCGGGGTGCCACTCACGCGGTCGCTCGCTGGGGTGGTACTCGCCCAGACATTCGTCGCGTCGCCGTTCGTGGTCGTGACGGGCAAATCAGCCTTCGAGAGCGTCGACCAGACGCTCGAACACGCTTCTCGCTCGCTTGGCAAGAGCCGACTGACGACCGCTCGCCACGTCACGCTCCCCATAGCCGGGCCGGGTATTCTGGCTGGTGTAACGCTCACGTTCGCACGGGCAATCGGTGAGTTTGGCGCGACGATGATGATAGCATACTATCCCCGAACAATGCCGGTCCAGATCTGGGTGGCATTTGTCGAACTCGGTCTTGATAACGCGTATCCAGTCGCGATCCTGTTGGTAGTTATCGCTGCCGTGGCGCTGCTGATCCTCAACACAGTCGCGTCTAACCCATGGGAATGACACTCGAACTCTCTCGGTTGTGCACGGCCTACGAACAGTTTGACTTCGGCCCAGTAGACCTGACGGTCGACGATGAACTGCTCGCCGTCCTGGGACCGTCCGGGAGCGGCAAGACGACGCTACTCTCGCTCATCGCTGGAATCACCAGCCCTACTTCGGGATCGATTCAGCTAGATGGGCGTGAACTAGTCGGGTTACCACTCGAAGATCGACACGTGGGGATGGTCTTTCAGGAGGGAGCGCTCTTCCCGCACATGACCGCCCGGGAAAACATCGAATATGCAGCCACAACCAGTGGTCGCGTCGACGACCTGGTGGTGCGTCTAGAATTAGATGGACTGCTGGGGAGAAAGCCGCCGACCCTATCGGGTGGGGAACGACAACGCGTCGCCCTCGCGCGGACGCTGGCGACCGATCCGGACGTGTTGCTCCTCGACGAACCGTTGTCGAGTCTCGATGCGCCGATCCGGAAGCGACTCCGGGATGAACTGCATAGCCTGTTCGAATCGCTCGACATCCCGGTTCTGTACGTCACGCACGACCAACGGACGGCGACGGCACTCGGTGATCGAATCGCTATCGTTCGAGACGGAAATCTTGAACAAGTGGGCACGCCGACAATGGTGCTCACTCGGCCGACAAACCGCTTTGTTGCACGCTTTACAGGGACCGAGAACATCTTTGACGGGACAGTTACCGACGAATCGATGGTGCAGTTCGGTGACGTTCAGTTTCAGACGCCTGAGTCGGATCTCTCCATGGCTGCCGTAACCGTCTGTATCCATCCGTCACGAGTAGCGGTCGAAGCGCCTTCGGGTCGTAACGGTAATCCAACAGCGAATACAGTCTCGGGGACAGTTACGCAATGGTTGAACGAGGGGAGTGAGTATCGGGTCGACATCGAACTCGATGGGGGATCGCTCGCACTCACAGCGAACGTTCGCCCGCCGACGTTCGAGCGGCTGAGACTTGACAATGGCTCACCAGTCCAAGTACTGATTCCGGAAGAGTCGATACATCTGATTCCGGCCGGTGAGTGATCTGACCCCATACGGTCGGTTGTATACGGGTCGACACTGATAGATAGTCGCCGGGGTCTGGCGAGCCGAATTCTATCAATCGTTCTGTCGACCCGTATAACGATTTACCGGTGGTTTGCCGAGTCGGGTTCGGCAAATCTCGGCAATGGCTTACACTGGTGGCTGTAACAAACTGAAGTAATTCCCAACCCCGGGGTGGGGAGTATCGTTACGAACTTACAGCCACCAGTATTACAACCGACCGTATCAGTTTCACTTTCACTCTCTGGCTGCAACATTTATTACGGTAACGAGAACTCCAGCCCTGAGACACGTGACGGACTACACCGCCACCGGAAGCGCACCACCGGACGCCCTACAGACCGGCCAAATCCACATCGCCAACGAGCACGGGTTATACAGCCGGGCCGAACGGGCTGAACGACCGACAGATATCGTGATGACGCCGGAGCAGCTACACAGGCGGAATCTGAAAGTGGCACTCGCACGCCAAAGCCAGCCGCGGTCATCATTGGCGCTTCGGACGCCGGCCGATGTGGCGCGAACGGTCGTCGCGACAACAGCCAGTACTGCACCGGATGTACTGGACCGAATCGACCGGATTCGTTACATAGAGACGGTACTGAGCGAAGATACGGATACCTACGACGAGCTGAAACCGCTGTTTGGGACTGCACTCACAGCGGCTGCTGAGGACATCGAGGTGGCCCGGCAAGAACTACGACTCATGGCGGGGACCGATACGGACCGCCTCGCAGCAATGCGATCTGTCACCGACGGCCTGTCAGCGGTTGCGGCGGCCGACACACGCGCGCTCCTGTCGGGCGTCCAAACGCTGGCTACCCAACTCAAAGAGCGAACCGACAGCATCGTCTCCGAAGCCGCACTCTTCGACAGAGCCACCCGGAGACTTCGAGAGACAGATGGCAAGGCCTGGACAGACGCATACGAACGTATCGAGCGTGTCGCTGTCGCAGGCATCAGCACTCTCGGGACCCCGTTGCTGGATTTCCTCACCACGCTATCGGCGACGACTGAGGTAACCGTAGCGCTGTATCTCCGGGCCGGGACCGGACCGAGAATTTGCGACAGACTCGACAGTAGGGTGCATGCGGGACCCAGTACAGGCGACCCACTAGTACCGGG
>JAQCNK010000237.1 GCA_028275075.1 Haloarcula sp.
GGCTTCACGGCCGCACTCGCTCTCATCGCCCTCGTCGCTGCTGCGCTGCTGGCAGTCCGACGCGACAACTAACGGGATCGCCCCGTCCGTGACTTTCGAACTTTTTTGATGCTCATCCGGTAGCGACAGCGCTGAGCACGCCACTACTGTGGAGGCGAATGCTATCAATCGTTCTGTCGACCCGTATAGCCAGCAGACAACAAAGCATTTAGGCCGGATTGGCAAAGGTAAAGCAATGAGTAACCCGGTGTTGCAGTCGACGATCACTTTCGGCGGGCTACGCTTTGACCCGCTCGTGTGGTCGGAGCCCCTGATGTGGGTGGTGCTGACATCGTTTCTGGGTAGTGCCGTCGTGAGTCGGTACGACAGGGCGGTCGCGCGTCGTGTCGCAGTTGCTGGCTGGCTCGCATTTGGGGCGTTTTGGCTGGTCCTGATCCCGCATTTCACACTGACACAGAAGAGCCTCATCGAGGGTGTCGGTAGTTTCGCGGCAGTCCCGCTGTCGGTATGGGCGGGCTACCAACTGTATTACGGACGGGACTCGCTGTTCGTGCTCACGCGAGCGGTGGGGGTGATGGGACTTGTGTACGTCCCCTTCCTCACTATCGGTCCATTACGCCAGGCAATCGTCGAGTCGGTGACAGACCAGACTGCGTTCCTGCTGTCACTGTTCGGTGTCGACACACTCGTCGTCGACGGATTCAGTTACCAGGGGATTATGATTTCGGAGAAACCCTACCCCTACGAGAGCACGTTCTGGTTCGAAGGCAACACCAGGCCAATCACATACAATATCCTGCTCGCTTGCACTGGCATGGGGAGTATCTCTATTTTCGCGGGCGCTATCTTGGCCGTGTCGGCGCCCTGGCGGCGCCGTCTTCGAGCCCTTGCCCTGACCGTGTCGGTCATCTACGTCCTGAACCTGTTCCGGAACGTGTTCATCGCCGTCTCGTTCGGTGAGCAGCGGATGCAGATCCTCCCCGAACTGGTGATGACGGTGTTCGGACTGGCGGATCCACAGATGGTATCCTACTACGTTGCCGACCGTATCCTCGCCCAGACGGGCTCGGTCGTCGTGCTGGTCGGAATAACGTACTTCCTGGTCCGTGAGTTGCCCGAGATAACGGTGCTCGTCGAGGACCTTCTCTTTCTGGTCACGGGAACCGAGTATGACCTAGTGGCGGCGTTCGACGCGGAAGATGAGACCGGGGCTGTCGCGACACCGAGTGACGATTAGCTGTCAGCGATTGCGGAGAGGGCCTCGTCTTCGATGGGATGTAACTCGGCGGGTATCACCAGTAGCTGCAGCGGGTCGCCGAAGCTACGACTGGCGAGATTGGGCAGCGTGTCGACGGCGACGAGTGGATCGGAGCTCCCGGCCCGGGCGACGACGACTGCGAGACGGTCGGGGAACTCGACACTGAGTAGTTCGGCGGCTCTGTCAGCCGTCATGTATGTGTCGTCGCTCTCGGCCCAGTGCGGGTCGTCGACTTTGATATCGAGGTAGACGAGCGTGTGGAGATCGCGAGCGCGGTTGTCCTCGATGGTCGCCACCACGCTGTCCGGGACGCCGTCGCCGCCGTGGGCCTTCTCGAACGGGAGTGTCGTCGCCTTCCCAAAGCGGTAGTTCTGGAGCCCAGTGAGCGAGCCCGCAGCCGTCTGCGCGGTCGTCCCGTGCACGACTCGGGTTTCAATACCGCGTTCTTCGGCCCGGATACGGAGGTCGGTGTGTGTCGTCGAGACCATGGTGTCGCCAGCCGTCAGGAAGACGACGTTCGACGTTTCGGCGGCATCGAGGACGGGCTCGGGGTCCTGTTCGACGCCGGCGCGATCACGAACCTCGATAGCGGTGCTGTGGAACGTTTCGAGGGTGTCGATGTCGGTACCGACGAGGCGGCTGGTGTAGAACTCCGCGAAGACCCGGTCTGCTTCGCGGATCGCGTCGCGCCCGTCGATAGTGACCGACCGCTCGTCGTAGAGACCCAGACCAACGAAAGTGAGCATACTCCGGGCTCGGTCGCCTGCGGAATAAAGGACGCGAAGCGTCAGGCTTACCGCTGCCGCGGTGAGAGCGAGCACATGGGCGTTCCCTGCGTTCGTGTTCCTGTTTCCGACGGCGAGGCGACTCGTCAGCGACTCGCCGATGCGGATCTCGTCGACGACGGCTATGACATCACTGTCGAGGACGGCCGGCTGTACGTCCCCGTGACGGACGCGTCGGCGGTGCCGGACACATTTGAGGTTGTGGCATACGACCCACCGACCAGAGATAGTCAGACAATGCCAGCCGACGAACTGGGATTCGCACCGAGTTACGAACGCCTCGGTGACCTGGTCATTATCGATGAGGACGACCCCAACCGAGCCCGCCGAATCGCCGACGCCATCGTCGCGTCTGACCTGCCCGTTGACGGCGTCCTCAACCGAGCGTCGAAAATCAAAGGGACCGAACGCGTGCGTGACTGGGAGGTCCTTGCTGGCGACACGACCGAAGTACTCCACCGGGAGTACGGCTGTGCGTTCGAACTTGACTTGGCCGACGTGTACTTCTCACCGCGGCTGGCGACCGAGCGCCACCGCGTGGTCGAGCAGGTCCGTCCGGGCGAGCAGGCGTTCGATATGTTCGCCGGCGTCGGCCCGTTCGTCGTCCCGTTCGCAAAGCGCGGGGCGACGTGTGTCGGGACCGACATCAACGAGCAAGCGGTGGGGTATCTCAACCGCAACGCCGACCGAAACGGCGTCGAAGACCGTATTACAGGCATCAATGGCGATGTTCGAGAGGTCGCCGCCGACTACGAAGGGTGGGCCAACCGGGTCGTGATGAACCTCCCACACAGTGCTGATGAGTTCCTAGAGACGGCAGTGGCGCTGGCAGGCGATGACTGTACCATTCACTACTATGATATCCAGCCCGATACGGACCCCTTCGGGCCGGGTGAACAGGCCATCCGTACAGCGGCCGAACCCGCCTACGACGTGACCGTTGAGACCCGCCGTACCGTCCGGTCGTACGCGCCCGGGGAGCACAACGTCGTTATCGATGCCCGGCTTCGGCGGTGACCGCTGTTCGAGTGCCAAAAGTTAGGTAGGACCCCGCTGAATTTTCAGACACTGGGACCCGTCGGTCCCGTCAATCACAATGTACCGGATACTCGTTCCTGTCGATACAGACCCGGACCGTGCCCGCGGGCAGGCCGCCTTCATTGAGGAGCTGCCAACCGACGCGGAAACTATTGAGGTTATTATTACCCACGCCCTCCCGCCGGAGGACGTACAAGACACCGACGACCCCTCCAGTGTGGAGGCTGTTGAGACCGTCAGGCTCGCCCGTGACTACCTTGAAGAGCGCGACTACGACGTGACACTCGCGACGGGTCGACTGCCACCGGCCGACGGCATTCTGGACTTGGCCGAAGAACACAGCGTCGATCAGATTGTCATGGGGTCGCGAAAGCGTTCGCCGACAGGGAAGGTAATCTTTGGCAGTGTCTCCCAGCAGGTCCTGCTGGAATCACCAGTCTCGGTCACCATCGTCGGCACGAAACCCGCCTAACTGCGGCGGCGATTCGCAATCCTTATTGCTGTTATCGGCACTATCCTGTATTGCCGAGTGGCACACTGCAGCCGTGTTGTCGCAACGCGTGAGTTGTCGCGTGTGCCA
>JAQCNK010000200.1 GCA_028275075.1 Haloarcula sp.
GTCGTCCGGATGCGGCCGTCGGCCGCACCATCCAGTTCGAGTGCGGTGTCGAGACTGGCCTGCATATCCGCTCGGGCGCTCTCGTCGTCCTTGGCGACGGTGACCGCAGTGTGACCCAGCACGGCCCGTAGCCCGCTTTCCTCGACGGCCCCGGCGATTTCGTCGACGTGAAAATACATATCCGAGAGCGCCGTGGTCCCCGACCGAACCATCTCCACCAGTCCGAGTTCCGCGCCGGCGCGCACGTCGTCGGGCGTAAGTTCGGCTTCGACGGGCCAGATGTCTTCCTGCAGCCAGGCGTCGAGCGGCTTGTCATCCGCGTAGCCCCGCAGAAGCGTCATCGCGACGTGGGTGTGGGCGTTGACCAGCCCCGGAATGACGAGGCCGTCGGTGGCGTCCAGTTCGTCGTCGCCGCTCAGTTCGCCGGGGTCGTCGACGGCGAGAATGTCGCCGCTGGTCTGGTCAACGAGCACGTCCGCGCGTTCGACCGCCATGTCGGGAGTGAGGACCCAGCCGCCGGAAACGAGAAGCTCAGTCATGTGATTGTCTTTGAAACGGTCGGTCTTAGTTCGGCCGACTTGCTCCTGTCTCTTCCGTCAGCGTCTTTCCGCTCGCTCACCTTCGTCCACTATCTGATGGGTGTCACTGATCGCGTCGTCAGCGACTCGCGGGCCGGCAACCCCTACCGCCTGCTCGCGGCCGTCGCCGCCGGCTGGTTCCTTGTGCTTGGGATGCGGTTTGTCGTGCCCGCCGTCCTCCCGACCATCCGCTCGGAGTTCGGCATCTCCAACACTCGGGCCGGTATCGCAGTCACCGTCCTCTGGCTCACTTACGCGGCGATGCAGTTCCCGACGGGTGTGTACATCGACCGCGTCGGTGAGCGGACGCTGCTAGTTGGATCAGCGCTCCTCTCCGGAATCGGGCTGCTTGGCTACCTCTTCTCGCCGACGTACGCGCTGTTCGTGCTCGCGACCGCCGGCTTCGGCCTCGGTACCGGACTCTACGGCCCGCCGCGTGGCACGCTGCTCTCACGGACCTTCGACGAACGCGAGGGGATCGCGTTCGGGACGGTGATGGCCGCCGGCTCCATCGGCTCGGCGGTGCTTCCCCTGATCGCTGCCACCGTCACGACCCGCTACGGCTGGCGGATCGGCCTGGCGGCCGTCGCACCCCTTTTCCTGCTCGTGGCCGTTGCGCTCTGGCTCAGCATCTCCGACCGGGAGACCGCCACAGACGACCGATCGCTCCGGGACGACATCCGGGCAGTCGTTGCCAGCCTCGGCGACCGACGACTCGGAATCGCGGTCGTCGGCGCGATGGTCATGTTAGTCGTCTTCCAAGCCGTGACGGCGTTCCTGACGACGTATCTGGTCACGACCCGCCCGGTCACACAGGAGACTGCCGGCGCCCTGCTCTCGGCACTGTTCATCGGCGGTGCTGTCTCCCAGGCCGTCACCGGCCGTCTGGCCGACGCGTATGGCACCCCGAACGTGCTCGTTGGCGTCGCTGTCGGCAGCGCGGTGCCACTCGCCCTGTTTCCGCTGCTGGAGGGAGCGTTGGTGTTGGGACTGGGCGCAGTCGCCATCGGGATCCGGATGAGTACGGGGCCACTGGTGAACGCCTACATCGTTGACCTGCTCCCAGACGCCGTCGAAGGGACCGGCTGGGGACTTCTCAGAACGGGCTTTTTCTCGGTGGGCGCGATGGGGTCGACAGTCGTGGGGGGGCTCGCCGACAGGGGACTGTTCGATCTCTCCTTCTACGTGATGGCCACGCTGACGCTGGTTGCTGGCGGACTGTTTCTGGTGTTGCCACGGCGGGACTAGTCCTAGAGGGAAAGACAGTAGGCCCGCGGCTGCGACCACCCGGTATGCGAATTGCCGTCCCCAACAAGGGTCGCTTGCACGAGCCGGCCGAGGAGTTGCTCGAACGGGCCGGCCTCCACATCGTCGACGGAGCCAATCGCCAACTGTACGCCGACACCGTCGACCCCGAGGTGACGGTGCTGTACGCTCGCGCCGCGGATATCCCGGAGTACGTCTCCGACGGGGCCGCAGACGTGGGTATCACCGGACTGGACCAAGCCCGCGAGTCCGGGGTCGGTAACTTAGAAGAGCTGCTGAACCTCGAATTCGGGAGCTGTCGGCTCGTACTCGCCGCGCCGGAGGAGGGCGACATCGAGACGGTGTCCGACCTCGACGGCGGCACCGTTGCGACGGAGTTCCCCAACATCGCGGCGGCGTACTTCGCCGACCTCGACGTGACGGTCGACATCGCGGAGGTCTCGGGCGCGACAGAACTGACTCCCCACGTCGATATCGCCGACGGGATCATCGACATCACCTCGACCGGAACGACCCTGCGGATGAACCGCCTCGGGATTATCGACGAGGTACTCTCCTCCTCGGTCCGTCTCTTCGCCCGCGAGGACGTGGCCGACGACGAGAAGGTCCAGCAGGTGCAGATGGCGCTGCACTCGGTGCTGTCGGCGGAAGGGAAGCGCTATCTGATGATGAACGTGCCGGAAGACTCGCTGTCCGACGTGAAAGACGTGTTGCCGGGGATGGGCGGGCCGACCGTCATGGATATCGCCGGTAGCGACGACGTGGCCGTCCACGCCGTCGTCGACGACAGCCACGTCTTCGAGACGATCAACGATCTCAAGGGCGTTGGCGCCAGCGACGTGCTCGTGACCGAGATCGAGCGGCTAGTCGAATAGCACTGTGTGCCGGGTGGCTCTTGCCGAACGCAGTGAAACAGCGGCATCTATCCAGAAGGTGGCAGGTAAGGCTGTGCAACATACAGAGGATAGATCCAGCAATTGACTACCTGCTGGTTGGGGCGTTTGGCTACATACATTATGAGGTAAGTGGGCCCGAGAAGCCACAAGCCGGTGATTACCGCTGGTCGTCTGTGATGTACCGCTCATAGACGTATCCCACAAGCGCACCGAGTGGGATGATGACGGGGGCGGTAATGGCACCACCGAATACAAAAATTAAAACAGTGAAAAACAGGAACTCGAAGATAGCTTCAGCGAGCGCGCCAGCGGCAGCCCGACTCAGAAAGAACATGAAACTTATCGAAGCCGCGAAAACGAACAGCGAACCGAGCGCTGACACGAAGCCTGCTACGGCGCCGAGGCGTGGGGCCGGCTCATCAGTCATCATCACGCGCCAGACGACGGTCCCGACTAACATAGCGATAACCGGTGCGAGGAGTATCCCGAGGACGAAGAGCCCATTCACCCCTCGTGAATACTCCGCTATACTGGCGGAGTCGAATCCTTGGGCCCCGAACCTCTGGAAAAAGTTCCAGAGGTTAATCAGCGCGGCACCGAGAAGCGCCGACCCGCCGATGGCGAGACCTGCACCGGCATCCCGCCGGGACACACCTAGATAGTCGGTCATGTTCCCAACGGCGAACCTTTCGGTCGCCCGATAATAAATGTATGACAATCTAGCATCTTGACTGGCAATACTCACTCGTGACCGACACAAGCCCTGTATCGAACGATTCGTTCTTCCCTATTTGAATAACTGCCTGTGTGAGATTCGCGCCTTCCATCTTGCACGTCAACCAGTGACAATATCGCTAATCTAATGGTTGTTTCGCTCAGTTAGGGAAGAGCGTTACAGAAAGCCGAAGATGTTGTTCAGCGCGAAACCGAGCACCGCGGCAAAGGCCAAGTGGAGCGCCACGAGTGGCGCCGTCGAACTCGTCGAAAGTCGGTAGGAGAGGCTGATAGCGATACCGTCGGCGACGACTGTTGCGACGATGACCAC
>JAQCNK010000201.1 GCA_028275075.1 Haloarcula sp.
CCCCTCGCGCGCACGCAAATTCAATGAGGGACTTTTTAATGCATGGGGGCGTAGCCTGGCTCAAGATGTTCAACGCCATCGTGAGTGCGGACACGCTCAAGTCGGCTCTCGACTCAGTGAGCGTGCTGGTGGACGAGTGTAAGATCCACCTCGAAGACGACGGGCTGGAGATTCGCGCGGTCGACCCGGCCAACGTCGGCATGGTCGACCTGCGACTCGACGCGGCGGCCTTCGAGTCCTACGAGACCGACGGCGGCCTCATCGGGGTCAACCTCTCCCGACTGGAGGATATCGCCGGGATGGCCGACTCCGGCCAACTGGTCCATCTTGAACTCGACGAGGAGACGCGCAAGCTCCATATCGCTATCGATGGCCTCGAATACACGCTCGCGCTCATCGACCCCGACTCCATCCGCCAAGAGCCCGACCTTCCCGACCTGGATCTCTCTTCGCATATCGTCATCGAGGGGAAAGATATCAACCGCGCCGTCACCGCGGCGGATATGGTCAGCGACCACATCGCGCTGGGGGTCGACGCTGGCGACGAACTGTTCTACGTCGACGCCGAGGGCGACACCGACGATGTCCACCTCGAACTCACGCAGGCGGACCTTATCGACCTCACGCCCGGGAGCGCCCACTCCCTGTTCTCGCTGGACTATCTCAAGAACATGAACAAGGCTATCCCGAAAGATGCCGAGGTCGAGATGGAACTGGGCGAGGAGTTCCCGGTCAAGATGCACTTCGACTTCGCAGAGGGGCAGGGGCGGGTCACCTACATGCTCGCGCCGCGCATCCAGAGCGAGTAGACCACACAGCGCGGTAGGAGCCCCGTCACTCGCGTTGGTACAAATGATATTACAGCGAGAAGCACCCTTTTTTCCAGCCACCTGGCAGACCCTGTATGAGCCCCTCTAGGGATGGTCCCGGCGGTCGGGTTGCAGACGACACGCCCCAGTATCTCGATCTTGGCAACCGACGCCTCGCCTACGCCACGTACGGCGACCCGAGCGGGCGCACAGTCCTCTTCTGTCACGGGACACCCGGGTCGCGGCTACTCGGTCGGCTGCTCGACGCCCCAGCAGCCAAACGTGGCGTCCGGCTCGTCGCCCCCGACCGGCCAGGTATCGGAGACTCAGAGCCCGCTGATCGCGGTATCGACGACTGGCCCGAGGATGTGGCCGCGCTGCTTTCCCACCTCGACGCCGACGAGGCGGGGGTGCTTGGCTTCTCCGGCGGTGCGCCGTTCGCACTGGCCTGTCACCGACTGGACGCCGTCGAATCGGTGACGCTCGTCAGCGGGTCGGGACCGCCGGCAATCGGCGACGTTGGACTGGCACAGCGGACGATGGGCGCGCTGGCCCGGCACACACCATGGCTGTGTTCACCGTTCGTTCGGATACAGCGGTGGCTACTCGCTCGGAAACCGCCCGAGGCGGCGCTTGCACTCGTGACTCAGGAACCGCCACAGACCGGGGCGCTCTCGACTGACGAGCTCGCCCGACTGGTCAAAGCTGACGTGCTGGCCGCGACCGCAGGCGGGCCGGCCGGTGTCGTCCGGGAGCTGGGACTGGTGAGCGAACCGTGGCCGTTCGACCTTGCCGCAGTGTCGGTGCCCGTTACAGTGTTCCAGGGCCAGCGCGATACGAACGTCGCACCCGAAACCGGTGTGGCACTGGCCGAGGCCCTACCTGATGCCACTCTCAGGCAGGTCGATAGCGACCATCTGGGGACCCTCTGTGTGGCAGCGCCGCGTGTACTTCGTGGTCCGACGCCCGTCTGACGTACCGTTTTGTGGATTGGGAGCCAAGAGCCGGCCATGGAGCACCTCGGAGACGCGTACGATGGCCACCGCTGGGAGGGGCGGAGCCCGCGTTGCGTCTATGCCGGGGTCACGCTCGGCGGGGTCGGCGCGCTGGCGGTCGTGCTCGGCCTGCTGGTCGTGACGACACCTGTCGGGGGGTGGCTGGGCGCCAGCGATCTCCGGGCCGCCGAGAAACTCGCCGGGACTCTCGGTGGCCTGGGCATCCCGGCGATGTTTCTGGGCGTCGTCACCGTCCTTCCGTCCTCGCGGCGCGAGGACGCCGGCGTCCTCGTCGGCGCCGGGTGCTGTCTGCTCGGCGTTGTCCTCTTTCAGGTCGCCTACCCCGAGCAGTGGACGACCGGCGCGGAGACGCTCGCCTTCGAGACATCGATGACGTACTTCCTCGGAGCGGCGCTCGCGTTCTGGTTCGTCTTCACCGCGATGGCCAGCTTCCGCACCCGGAACAACCCACAGGGGATGGTCCAGGTAGAACTGACCCGGCAGGGCGACTCGAAGACGGTGACGGTCACCCGTGAAGAGTATCAGCGCTACGCGAGGGCGATTCGAAGCGACGGTGGCGAAACCGAAGAGATTGTTCGGGAACTCGAATCGCGGGCCGAAGAGTGAGCGGCGTCGGAGACCGCGCTTTCAGGTGTCCGTGGCTGTCGTCTCAGTTCCGCTCTCAGTTGTTTCCGTGCCGCTCTCCGTCGTCTCAGTTCCGCTCTCTGTCGGCTGTTTGTCATCGGCGTCGACTTCCTCCACGTCGACATCTTCGCCGGCGACGCCGCTCTTGCTGATGACCGGCAGGAGATTGTAGCCGCCCTGGCCCTTCTCGACGACGTTGATGTCGAAGACGAAATCGACGGTCCCGTCGGCCGTAATCTCGAACGATTTCGTGATCTGGAGCTTGTTGCTCGGGACTTTCACCGAGACGGAGTCGCCGTCGACGATACCCTCAACGCCCGAGACGTACAGCTCTATCTTGCTGTACTGGCCGGTTTCGAGTTTGCCGTCGAGGACGCCGATAGCCCGGTCGCCGACCACCTGCGTCAGATCGACGGTCGGCTCGTCCAGATCGAAGACGGTGAAGCCGCCCTCGCCGTCCGTCTCGCTGTCGTCGTCCTCGGCGGTTGCTGTTGTGTCCGGCCCACTCTCAGTGTTGAGCGCCGTTGCCGTGGGACTCTCGGTCGCTGTTTGCTCGGTCTCCGTGGGTTCGGGGGTCTCCGTCTCGCTCTCGGGCTGCTCGTCACCCGTGTTCCGCCGGTGTACGCGGGCCCTATCGAAGGTCACGTCTAGCGAGTCGAAGTCGTCGATAGCCGCGGGCCGGTCGCTGATGAGGAGACGGAAACTTCCGGTCGTCGACCCGCCGGTCCCGTCGCTGTTCGTCTCGGTGCTAGTCCCTGGTGTACCGTCGTCCGTCGCCGGGGCTTGCGTGTCAGTCGAACCACCACAGCCGGCCAGAAGTGTCGTTCCGGTCAGCGTCGTCGCACAGAGGAATTGCCGTCGATCCATACTGGTCTATAGGGACCCTCAGTTATATGCGAGGCGGGCCGTTCACCACTCTCAGCCGGTTGCACAGAATAAACGCCGGACATGAACCGTTTTACTCGTGTGGGACCACCAACCCGTCATGGCAAACTCGAACGCGAAGGGTGACCGCCGCGAGCGGGAGTTGGTCAACGCACTCGACGAAGCCGGCTTCGCGGTGATGCGTGCACCTGCCAGCGGCAGTGCGACCGAGCGAGAGCTCCCTGACGTGTTAACTGGCGACGGGGAGACGTTCTACGCTATCGAGGCGAAATCCAGCGCCGGCGACCCAATATATCTCGACGGCGGAGAGATAGAGGCCCTGCTTTTTTTCGCACGGAACTTCGGCGCGAAACCCCGAATCGCCGCCCGCTTCGACCGCGAAGACTGGTATTTCTTCCATCCGGGCGATCTCTACACGACCGACGGCGGCAACTACCGGGTCAAAAAAGAGACGGCACTGGCCGAGGGGACCGACTTCGAGGAGTTCGTCGGCAACACAAAGAAGGTTACCCTCGACGAGGTGGCCGACGACAGCGGCCCGGACCAGGCGGTGCTGGACATCCTCTCGGCGTTCGAGCGTGGCGACCTCTCGAAGGACGAGGCCGCGGCGATGCTCGAATGACATCCTCCGCGCCGTGAACGGCGGCGGTTTCCTCCGTGGGAGTCTCAGCCGGCCTACGACTCGCCGGAGGCAACATTCCCGTCACGGTGGACGGTACTCGGGTCTGTGCGCTGTTCTTTGGGACTTTCGTGAGGGTGTGGTTTCCCCGACCAGTTGTGGTCGTCCCACTCGAACCGTGCTTGAAAACGCGGACGCCACGGGCAGTCGGCCGCAGGCCGACGACGGCGGGATTCTCTCGCTGAATCAAGACACCCGAAAAGGCACTCGGGCGCTTCGACACCCTTTTGACCGCGCCGGGGATATCGCGGGATATGGAAATCGAGCGGGAGGCCGTCGTGCAAGTCCTGATCTCGGCCATCGCCCTCGTGACGTTCGTTGCCTCGACCGTCTACGTCGCTGTGACTTACTCGACCAACGGGGGACTCAACCCACAGGGCGGCATCGCGCTGGTCGGCGCTATCGGGCTGTTCGTCCTCGTGATGCTCGGTGCCGGGATCTGGATGGAACGGCAGAACTTCTAACTCTGGGCTGTCTCGTCCTCGCCCTCGGCGTTCTCGTCGCGCCAATCGTCCATTTCCTCGTCGTCGGCGTCGTCTATCTTCTGCTCGTAGTAGGCCATCGGATGTGAGATTTGTTCACAGAGGTCGTCCATGTTGACGCAGTCGCCGTAGGACTGCATCGTCGAGCACGCGGGCGTCGAGTACTCAGTGGGGCTCGTGTCGCCGCGGATGTGATCGACCTGATACCGGGTCGCCTCCTCACCGAAGCCCGGGTTGACCTGGAACAGGTCGACGATCTCGTCGGTCGTCATTCCGATGCTGGTGAGGAAGGCAGCGATGGCAAAACGGGAGTGGTGTGGCAGGTGTTCGCCCTGCTGTACCTTGTCCAGCAGCGCTTGCATACACGGCGGGAACAGTTCAGGAACGACAGTGTCGATTTCCCTGGTGAGATCCAGTTCCGCCAGGACCTCGTTCAGGCGCTCGACCTCGGCGTCGAGTTCGTCGGCGATGGCGTCGGGGACCTGCAATGGGAGTCCGTCGGCGACCCGGTGCCGGATGGCCTGTTTCAGCAAGACGTGGAGTTCCTCGGAGGCGATACGGACACGACCGTCGGCCAGCGGTCGGTTGACCAGCCGCCAGCGGTCGCCTCGCTGGTCGGCTGCCAGGTCGAGATACGTCCCGACCTGGATCCGGTAGCCGTCGGCGGCGTCCGTGACCGCCGTCGCGAGGTCGAACTCGGCCAGTAGCTGGTCGAGCGTTACGCGGTCCGTGCTGGTGGATTTGAACTCCGTCGTCGCTGCGAACTCCTGGCTGAATCGCTCCTGTGCCGTCTCCGCTTCGGCCTGGGCGTACTTTCGAGTACAGACGTGCGTGTCGACAAGGGAAACGAGTACTCGCGACACTGGATAGGAGAGCAGTTCGACGCGAGTACGGCGGTGTGGCTCGCCCACAGTGCCATCCGTGATGGCGTGTTCGACCCGCTCTACGGCCCGTTGTGTGACGGCGTCGTCGGTCGCGACGACCTCACCCAGATCTACCGCCGCGGTCTCGACGGCCTCGCGAGCGGCGGCGAGAAACGGGTACCGGGCGTGGCGCGGCTGCATGGGCACCGCTTGCGCGTGGGGCCGAATAAAATTGCCGTCCCGCCGATGGTCATATACGGGTCGACAGAACGATTGATAGAATTCGGCTCGCCAGACCCCGGCGAATATCTATCAGTGTCGACCCGTATACTGCCGGCTGTACGTTCGTGACACCGGGGTGGCGAACTCCTTCAGTTTATACCAGCCGACAGTATAACCGACGGATTCTATAGCAACTCGCCACAAGCGCCGCGCATGACCACGGCCGCGCAGACGCCCGAAGACAACCCCTATGTCGACGAGCCGGAGACGGAGTTTTCGCCGGTCGAGAGCCTCGATATCGATGCCGCCCGCGGGCAGGCCGACGATCTCCGCGAGGCCATCCGCTATCACGACTACCGCTACTACGTCGAGGCCGACCCCGTTATCGGCGACCGGGCCTACGACGCCCTGTTCTCGCGGCTCCAGACACTCGAAGACGCCTTCGACCTCGACACGGACGGCAGCCCGACCCAGCGTGTCGGCGGCGAGCCCCTAGATGAACTCGGCGAGATCGAACACGTCGCGACGATGGGCTCTATCGACCAGGGTGGCGATGTCGAAGACGTCCGGGAGTTCGATGAGCGGGTCCGGCGCGGGATCGCAGAGGCGGCGTACGACGGGGACCAGCAGTACTTCTGTGAGCCGAAATTCGACGGCCTCTCCGTGGAAGTCGTCTACGAAGACGGCGAGTATGTCCGGGCGGCTACCCGCGGGGACGGCGCGGTCGGCGAGGACGTCACCGAGAACGTCCGGACGATTCGCAGTGTCCCCCAGCGCCTGCGCGGGGACTACCCTGACTTCCTCGCGGTCCGAGGCGAGGTGTACATCCCCCGCGAGGCCTTCACCGCCTACAACCGCGAGCGCGTCGAGAGCGGCAAGGACCCCTTCGCCAACCCCCGCAACGCCGCCGCGGGGACGCTGCGCCAACTGGACCCGACAATCACCGCAGCGCGGCCGCTCGCGGTCTTCTTCTTCGGCGTGCTCGACGCCAGCGTCGATTTCGACAGCCACAGGGCCATCCACGAGCGGCTCCCCGAGTGGGGACTGCGTGTCTGTGACCGCACCCGGGTCGTCGACGACATCGAGGCGGCCATCGACTACCGCGACGAGCAACTCGACGCTCGCGACGACCTCGATTACGAGATCGACGGCGTCGTCCTCAAACTGAACGACGGCGACGCCTGCGACCTGCTGGGGTCGACCAGTCGGGCCCCACGCTGGGCCTTTGCATACAAGTTCCCCGCGCGCAAGGAGGAGACCACCCTCCGGGATATTGTTGTACAGGTCGGCCGAACTGGACGGCTCACACCCGTCGCACTGATGGACCCCGTCGAGGTCGGCGGCGTCACCGTGACACGGGCCTCGCTGCACAACCCATCGCTCATCGAGGAGCTTGGTGTCGACATCGGTGATCGTATCCGCATCAAACGTGCCGGCGACGTGATTCCAGATGTCGTCGAGGTCGTCGAGGGGAGCGGTGACGGTTACTTCGAGTTCCACGCAAGCTGCCCGGTCTGTGGGAGCCAGGTCGAACGCGACGGGCCGATGGCGTTCTGCACTGGTGGGCTCAGCTGTCCTGCCCAACGCGAACGCTCTATCGAGCACTACGCCAGCCGCGACGGGCTGGATATCGAGGGGCTTGGCGAGAAGGCCGTCGAGCAGTTGCTCGGGGCCGGCCTCGTCGAGAACGCCGCGGATCTCTACGAACTCTCCGTCGACGAGCTAGCCGACCTAGAGGGATGGGGCGAGACAAGCGCCCAGAATCTCGTCGACGAACTCGACGCCGCCAGTGCGCCTGCACTCGATGACTTTCTCACGGCGCTTGGCATCCCGCAGGTCGGCGGCGTCACCGCGCGCAATCTGGCTCAGGAGTTCGGCACGTTCGAGGCGATTCGCGAGGCGGCCGAGGGCGGCGGCGAGCCTGCCGAGGGGCAGGTGACTCTGGGCGCGGCCGTCGGCGAGGACACACGCGCCGAGAGCTTCGAGACCGTTCCAGACATCGGCCCTGTCGTTGCCCGCAGTATCGTCGACTTCTTCCAGGATGAGGGCAACCGGCAGGTCCTCGACCGCCTGCTCGACCACGTCGACCCCCAGCCCGCCGACCAGTCTGCTGGCGACGCGCTGTCGGGACTGACATTCGTCTTCACCGGCTCGCTCGACGACTACACCCGCGGCGACGCCCAGGATCTCGTCGAGCGGGCGGGTGGGTCGGCGACCTCCAGCGTCTCCGGGAACACGGACTATCTGGTCGTCGGCGACAACGCCGGCCAGCGAAAACGCGAGGACGCCGAAGCAAACGATGTCGAGACGCTGTCGGAGGCGGAATTCGTCGACCTGCTGGAATCAAACGGCGTGCTGTAGGGCTTACAGGTCCACTTGGTCGAACGTGTAGTAGCTGACTGCGGCGGCGATACCGATCCACGCGACCATCGCCACGAGGACGACTGGGTCGGAGTAGTAGAACGGCACGGATGTGCCACCGCCGGCACACGTCGGTACCTGCGCTGTCTGGCCACCGATCTGGACGGTGTTAGTCGTCCAGGCGCCGTTGAGCACGTCGGTACAGATGGTCTGCTGGTCGGCGTTCCGACTGAACATGGAGAGTCGGGCGGAAAGCTCCGGCGTGTCACCGGTGTTCAGCATCGAATTCGTGAGCGTCTTGTAGGCTTGGTTCGGGTTGAGAAGCTTCAGCAGCAAGACTGTGTGCCAGCTGCCGGCACCGGTGACGCCCAGTTCCTGCTGGAGCAACTGGCCGATGGTGTTCACACTTCCGTTCCACACGAACGTGAAGTAGAAGTAGACGATGAAACTCGCGGCGGCGGACCAGATGCTCTTGGAAAATGCCGCCGAGATGGAGACGGTGATGGCGGTGAAGACAATCGCGAAGAGGACTGAGAATAACGTGAACAGGCCGAACAGCTCTGGCTTGAACGTCACCTCCGACAAGACCAGGAACAGCGCCGTCATTCCCAGCGAGGCCAGCAGCGGCACGCCGAGCACCGCACTCCGACCGACGACCTTCCCGATGAGCACGTCCCGGCGGCTGTAGGGCAGCGAGAGCAGCAGCTTCAGCGACCCCGACGTCCGTTCCTTGGAGATGGCCGCGAAACCGACGAAGATGGCGACTATCGGTACCAGCAGTGTTACTGTGTTCGTATAGAGGTTCGACAGCAAGAACTGCATCCCCTGTTGCTGGATGGCCTGGGCCTGCTGTCCGGTACCGGCGCCGAAGTCCAGATACAGTGCGGCGGCGACGGGGCTGACGAACAGTATCGTGAAGATGACGCCGAGCAGTCCCAGCCCCTTCGAGCGGATGGCGTCCTTGAACTCCTTTTTCGAGACAGCGTACCAGCCGAAGGTGTTTCGCAGCGTGCGGTCCAGTCCCGCGAACCCGCCCTGCTGTGTACTCATGCTTGCACCTCCTGCTCGGTGTAACTGCTGAAGAGGTCCTCTAGTGAGGCCTCCTGGGTCTCGAAGTCCTCGACGGGAATCCCGTTGTCCTCGAAGGCGTTGAGGACGGCCATCTTCGCATCGCGTTCGCAGCCGATGGTCACTTCGTCGGTGTCCAAGTCCACATCCGACACCGACTGGAGAGCGCGGATCTCGTCGAGGGCGGCGTCGATACCGCCCGTTTCGCCGACCGTGACGACCATCGTCATGTCGCCCTGGGCGTCTCGCAGACCCTCGACTGAGTCTTTGGCGATGAGCTGTCCGTCCTGCAGGATGCCGACGGTGTCACAGACGGATTCGACCTGGCTGAGGATGTGCGAGGAGAAGAAGACGGTGGCGCCCCGGTCGCTCTCTTCGCGGATGACCTCGCGCATCTCGCGGGCGCCGTTCGGATCGAGCCCGGTGGTCGGCTCGTCGAGGATGAGGAGGTCGGGCTCGCCGACCAGTGCCATCGCCAGCGCGAGCCGCTGTTTCATCCCCTTGGAGTAGCCGCCGGCCCGCCGGTCGATGGCGTCTTCGAGACCAACCCGTTCCAGCAGTGCTCCAGGGTCGTCGTCCGCGTCTTTCGACTCGACGACGAACTCCAGATGTTCGCGGGCGCTCAGTCGCTCGTAGATGTCGTACCCCTCGGGGAGGACGCCTATTCGCTCCCCGATCTCCGCTGATCTCTCCTGGGCGTCGCGGCCCAGTACTTTCGCCGACCCGGCCGTCGGGCGGACGAAATCGAGGAGGATGTTGATCGTCGTCGACTTCCCGGCGCCGTTGGGACCAAGAAAGCCAAAGACCTCACCTTCGTCGACGGTGAGATCGACGCCGTCCAGCGCGACGACATCGGCGAACTCCTTGCGGAGACCATCCAGTTCGATAGCGGTCATACGGGAGAGTTGGTCCATCCTCGGGTATAATCTTTCATTTTCCTCGCCGATATCACACTTCCTCGTCGGGGGCGTGCGTGTCGGCCATCCGGGTCGCTTCGGCCGCGTACCGCTCACGGGTCTCGTCGTCTTCGACCGGCGCCAAGCGGTCTGGCTCGACATCTTTCCCGGCGGTCACGGTGGTCCGCATCAGGAGGTTCGTCGACAGCTGTTTGGTGAGCTGGCGCTGTCCGTCTGGCGTCGCATACACGAGTGTCACCATCCGCTCGTCCCCAAAACTCGCTCGCTCGACCAGCCAGCACCGAACAGTCTCTGTCATCGACGGAGTGTTCGACCGCCTGCGGTTTGTATCCTCCGAGGTTGACAGCAGCTTTATCACAGTGGAACAGTCAGGTACAGCTAGTTTAGGCCCACTTACAGTATGTCTGATGGCGAGTTACTTACCGATGACACTGGCGGTCGTGAGTACGCTCGCGTGTTTCTGGCGGTCGTCTGTCTGGTCGCGGTGTTGCTCGCGGCTGCGGCGCTGCCCGCTCTCACTCCGGCGCTGTCGGGCGGACCGACTGGGGCGGGGACACCGCTGGCATCACTGTTGTCGGCTCCATCCGCTGTCCCTGGGCAGGTAGGGGACGGTACCACGCCGGGGGGAGCCAGTGGGCTCGGCGCGCTCAACCCCGGTTCGTCGACTGATGTCGGTGGCTCACTGGCCAGTGGTGAGAGTGGGGCAAATCCGTTCCGTTCACAGAGCAACGAGACTCACTTCACGGTAGAGAGCGCACAGCCAGCGTACTGGCGAACCGGGGCCTATGACGTGTACACCGGTCGCGGCTGGGAGCGCGACAGTTCGACGACGCCGTACAACGGGGCGATGGATACAGCAGGGGGCGCCAGCGAGCTCCGGTATCGAGTGACGCTCACCAAGTCCGCGACCGCACTGCCAACTATCTGGCAGCCGACCACTGTCTCACGTGACGACGCTATCGTGACGGAGATGCGGGCGCTCCGGTCGACCACCGCGCTCTCGCCCGGCACGGAGTTCAGCGCCACCAGTGTCAGGCCGCCAGATGACCCTGCACTACTGCGGGAGAGTGGCGAGTCCTACGCCGGGGCAGTCGACGAGGAATACACAACGCTCACCCCTGAGAGTGCGGCCCGGCTCACCCCGTTCGTCGACGAACTCACCGCCGGGGACAACACGGCCTATGACAAAGCCAAAACCATCGAGAACTGGCTCGAAGCGGAAAAGAACTATTCGCTGAACGCCAGTCACGGCGAGGGGGATATCGCCTCTGAGTTCGTCTTCACAATGGATACGGGCTACTGTGAGTACTTCGCAACCTCGATGGTGGCGATGCTCCGCTCACAGGACGTTCCGGCCCGATACGTCGTCGGCTACTCGACTGGCGAACGAACAGGGGACAACGAGTACACTATCCGTGGACGGAACGCCCACGCGTGGGTCGAAGTGTACTTCCCGTCTGCCGGGTGGGTCAGCTTCGATCCGACACCGGCGTCGGAGCGTCGCCAGCAGGAACAGGCGTCTGTGACGGCCGAACCGACCGACGCATCCGAACCCAACAGGGACTACGCTATCTCGGTGAACCGAACCAAAACGCCCGGAGCAACCGTCACTGTCACGGTAACGCGAGGCGGCGATCCGGTCGACGGCGCCCGCGTCTCGTTCAACGGTGAGCCGATCGGGCAGACCGACACCGAGGGGCAGGTCGTCGGGACGATCCCGTACGTGGACCGACTGGAGATAACCGTCGAACAGTCGGGCACGCAGGCCGCGTTCGACCCACCGGCGCTCTCCCGCAACAGCGACCGGTTCTTCGCCGTCGAGACACCACAGGCCCAACAGACCACAAACGAGAGCTACGAACTCGAAACGGAGGCGTCACTCAGTATCACGGGAGCCGTCGCGCCCGGCCGTGAGGTGGTTGTCACTGCCACTGTTGACGACGTTCCGGTCCGGAATGGGACCGTTACCATCGATGGCGCGCGCGCCGGAACCACAGACAGCGACGGACAGGCGACCGTTCGACTCCCCGATGAACTCGACAACGTCACGCTCGCGGTGCAGCGCGACGCCGTCACCGGGACGGTGGCTCTTTCGGGACTCTCTGTCGACGTGACACCGTCGCTCCCGCTCGCAGTTCCCGGGAGCGAGGCGGCAGTGAACGCGACAGTCGAGACCGGCCCTGCAAGGGGCGCGGCGGTGCTGGTCGACGGCGAACGAGTGGGGACCACCGACAGTAACGGGACTGCGACCGTCGGCCTCCCGCTGGCCGAACGCACCACCGTCACTGTCGTCGCGAACGGTCAGCGCGCCCAGCGAACGGTCGGCGGGCTCTACCGGAACCTCGCGGGCGTCCTCGGCGCTGTCGTCGTAGCTGTGGGTGCGGTCGGCTACGGTGCCCGCCGGCGTGGCATCACCGCTCCGGTCGCTTTGGGTTGGCTCCGGCGCGCTGGCCAGTTCGCCGTCGGCGCGTTAGTTGGGCTGGCAGCGGCGGTCGACAGTGCGATCAGACGGTTCCGGCGGCGCGTGGCTCGGACCGTCGATCACGTTCGGGATCTGCTCGCACGTCGCGTGACGCTCGCGGCGCTGACCGAGTTACTTCGGGCCTGGATCACCGACCGTCTGTCCGCCGCTGTGGACGCCGTCGCCGCCGATCCGCGTACCGATTCGGGGCAGTCGGACGCACAGGCCACCATCCGGTCGGCGTGGCGGCGACTCCTCGACCGCGTCTCGATCCGCCACCACCGGAGCCGAACGCCCGGTGAGATCGCGGCGCACGCAGTCGAGGAAGACGGTATTCCACGGGAGGCCGTCACTACGCTCCGGGACGCGTTCCGCGCGGTCGAGTACGGACAGCGGGACCCGGAGGACCGGGTAGCCGCCGTCGAACAGGCTATCGAGCGGATCGAAGCTGATGACACGGCGGAGGAACGCGCATGAACGCACGAACCGCGCTCTTCGGAACAATCGGGCTGCTCGCGACAGCGCTTGCCGCGCTCGTCGTCTTCGACATCGCGGTCACCACCACTGCTGTTGCGTTCGCGAACGGCGTCAACGGGACGGTGATTCTCGTCCTGTGTGGCCTCGCACTCGGTCTTTACGGGCTGGTGGCTGCGTGGGCTGCCGGTCCGGAAGCGGCCACCGAGACAACCTTCGACACCGCCGTCGACAACCCGCCCGAATCGGTGGCGGCTCCCGAGACGGCGCTCGTCGGCGCAGCAACCGACGCGAACGTCGAGGCCGCACTCGACCGGGACGAGGCCGCCATGTCGACTCTCGTCGACCGACTGCGAGCGACCGCCACCGAGACGTATGCGCTGGCGACCGACACCGACCAGCAGACAGCCAAGGCCGCCGTCAGCGCCGGGAACTGGACTGACGACGATGTCGCGGCTGCACTGCTCGCACCCGATATCTCACAGCCACTGCTCGCCCGTCTCCGGTTGTGGCTAGATCCAGAGAGCGAACGCGAGCGCCGCATCCGACAGACGATCAACGAGATCGAGGCAATCGGGGGCGAGAGCTGATGCGTCGCCGTGTCCACCGCTGGGCGGGCGGGCTCGCCGGTGCGCTGGTGCTGGTCGGCGTCGCGCTGCTGGTCGGGGAGCCACGCCTCCTCGCGGCGGCGGTCATCCCGCTGACCTACGTCGTTTACGGCTCGCTCTCCCGGGTGCCCGCCGACGCGGCGCTGGCAGCGAGCCGGAGCGTTACCGACGCCCAGCCGACACCCGGCGAGCCGGTGCCCGTCGAGCTGACTGTTCGAAACACCGGTGTGGCTGCGGTGACCGATCTCCGGCTCATCGACGGAGTCCCCGATGAGTTGGCCGTTATCGACGGCTCCCCGCGGGCCTGTGTCTCATTGCGCCCGGGCGAGGCGGTGACGCTGAACTACGCGCTGATGGCCAAACGGGGGAGTTACACGTTCGACTCGCCCGCCACAAGAGTCCGGTCGCTGTCGGCCAGCGATACAGTGACTGTCGATCTCACCGCCTCGGGTGACACCACGCTGACCTGTGCCAACACCGTCTCCGACGTACCGCTGGTCGACGCCACGCTCCCGCGGGCGGGGACACTCCCGACAGACACCGGCGGGAGCGGGCTGGAGTTTCACTCAACGCGGAGCTACCAGCACGGCGACCCGATCAACCGGATCGACTGGCGGCGCTACGCAAAGAGTGGGGAGTTGACGACGGTCGACTACCGGGAGGAACAGGCTGTGCGGACGGTGCTTGTCGTCGACGCGCGACCGGCCGCACGGGTGACCCCGGAGGCTGGCTATCCGACGGGGGCCGAGCTGTCGGCGTATGCCGCCGAGCGGCTACTTGATGCGCTTTCGGTGACGGGGGTCGTCACCAGCGTCGCCGTCGTTGGACTCGACGCCGAGGATATCCCCGGTGGTCTCGGCCCCGACGGGCTCGCGTGGGTCGACGAGAGTGACGATCACGCGGCCGCCCGTGCGGCGACAGTGTTCGACGGTGTCGGGCGGGCAGCGAACCGCGAGGAGACTGACGACGGTGCCGGCGATACGGTCACCACCCCGTATAGCTCAGTCGAGACGGTGGCAGACGGCGGGCTCGCTGCCGAGGTGGCGGCGCTGCTGGCCCGGCTCCCGCCGACGGCACAGGTCGTCGTCTTTTCCCCGCTGGCCGACAGTTGGGCGTCGTCACTGGTCGAATCGCTCACTGTGAGGCAGTATCCGACGACACTGGTCTCACCTGATCTCGCCCGACGGGACACCGTCGGGACGGCACTGTTTGGCCTCGACCGGGCCAACCGGCTCAAACGGGCCGAGCTGAGCGGTGCAACCGTCATCGACTGGGACCTCGACAACCCGATCGACGCGGCCCTGCGCGCGTCACTCGCGGAGCTCTTTCGCATCTAACAATGACTGACACCACACCTGACAGCCCGCGGCTGCCCACGACCAGCCGCGCCGTCGTCCTCGGTCTGACGGCGCTGCTCGTCTGGCGGCTCTCGATGGCGGCCGGCGTAGCCCGGATGACGCTGGTCGGGGCCGGTGCCGGGCTGGCAGTGGCGCTGGCGCTGTGGTTGGCCGGTTGGGAGCGCTGGCGACCGGTCGGGATCTTCGTGGCGAGCCTGCTTGTTGGGCCGGTCTCGGTCGGCGTCCTCACGGTCAGTGCCGGGACTGTCGCGCTATCGGTCCAGAGCGCGTTGCCGTTTGACTCGCTGGCGGTGCTCCCGACACTCATCGTCACCGTCCTCGCGACGCTGTTCGTGGTCGTCGGCTGCGGAGCGGCAGTGTTTGGTGCCGCTGCGTCGACCCGTGGCGTTCTCAACCGGGAGCGGACGACTAGCTATGCCACGGTCACCAACCGGACTATCCACCCGTTGTTGCTGGTCGGTGGCGTGTTGCTTGCGAGTGATCTCGCATCGTTCTCCGGGGACGGGTCGGGGCTGTTGGGCATCCAGCGGGACGCCGCGATAGCGCTCGGACAGCTCACCGGCCTACTGTTCGATCCGACACCCGGACGGAGCCACATCGCGATGTTCTGCCTGCTTTCAGCCCTCGCTGCAATCGGTGTCAGCCGGGCGATAGCGGCGTTACCGCTGACGGAACTCGCTCCGAGAACGAGCGACGGGCCTGACATCGTCGGGGCTATCGAGTTGCTGGTCGGCTGGCTCGCTCGGCTCGGCGGCCTCCTGCTGGTCGTGGCTCCGGTCGCCGGCGTGATCGAGGTGGGTATCGACCAGGCGACTGTCGCGTCATCGCTCCCGCCTGCGATCTACGAACTGGTCGTGGGCATCACTGGGCTATCAGCGCTTCGAGTCGGGCTTTGGCGGCTGTTCGTCGCGAGCCTCGCCGTTGCTCTCGCGGTGTGGTTGCTTCGCCGGACCGTCCGGAGTTCGGCGGATCGAATCGGTACTGTCGTGGCTCCCTACGTCGGCGGTGCGATGCTTGCGATGCTTGTTGTCGCCGTCGCGGCTCCGGTTTTGAGCCGTATTCGCACCGCGATCACAGAGACCGCTCCCGCCGGGACTGCCCAGCTTTTCGAGCAGTTTCTGGTCCCGGTGCTCGACTTTTTCGGTGCGAGCACGGTGGTCGTTCTGGCGGCGGTCGCCGTCTTCTCGACAGCCAGTATCGTCGGGACCGGACTCTGGCTCGCACTGGTGACCCGGTATGTCACCGAACGGACCGCCGGTGTCGCCGTCGCGGGGGGTGGGCTCTTCGTTGCCACTACCGCCGCCGCGACGCTCGGGGCGTCGACGCCACTCGTCTTGGCCGGGGTAGTCGGCGCCATCGTCGTCTGGGATGCCGGTGCCTTCGGGGTGACGCTCCGGCGCGAGGCCGGGACTATCGCCGACACCCGGCGGGTAGCGTTGGTCCACACCGGCGCCACCCTCGCAATCGGTGGTGTCGGCGCGGCCCTAACTGTCGGACTCATCGATGTCGCGACCGGATCGATCACCGCGACAGCGGACGCGGCGCTTCCCGGGCTAGTCGCTTGTCTGGTCGCACTCGCCGCGCTTAGTTTCGCGATCCGTTAGGGACTGACCGCCGGCACTGCAACTCGGTCCAGCACATCGTCGATTATTGCCGTCTGCTGGACGCCGCGGACGCCAGCGTCGGCCGTCAGCACGATACGGTGAGCGAACACCTGTTCGACAACGCGCTTGACGTCATCGGGCACGACGTACGCACGGCGCTCCAAGACAGCGGCCGCGCGAGTCACTTCGAACAGCCGCTGGATACCACGGGGAGAAACGCCGACACGCACGCGGTCGTCCTCGCGGGTGGCGCGGGCGAGTTCGACGATGTAGTCCAGCAACTTGCCGTCGACGGTGACGCGCTCGACTGCGGCCTGGAGCTCAGTAACCTGCGTCCCGTCGATAACACCCGTGACGGAGGGGGCCTGCGCCGTACGACCGGCCCGTCGGTCAAGCAGTTCGCGCTCGCCGCTGAAGTCGGGATACCCCATCTCTGTCTTGACGATAAAACGGTCCCGCTGGGCCTCGGGTAGCCCGAAGGTCCCCTCCTGTTCAACCGGGTTCTGTGTGGCGATAACGAAGAAGGGGTCGGGCAGTTCGTGGGTGTCGCCGTCGACCGTGACCTGCCCCTCGCCCATCGCTTCCAGCAGAGCGGCTTGGGTCTTGGGCGGCGCGCGGTTTATCTCGTCGGCCAGCACGATGTTCGCGAAGATGGGACCGGGCTGGAACTCAAAGGTCCCCGTGCCTTCGTCGAAGATGTTCGACCCGGTGATATCGCCCGGGAGCAGATCGGGCGTGAACTGGATACGGTTGAACGATAGGTCGAGCGCGGTCGCAAAAGACTGTGCGGTGAGTGTCTTTCCAGTTCCGGGGACATCCTCCAGTAGGACGTGGCCGCGGGCCAGGAGACCAGTCAGCACGGTCTCCAGAAATCGGTCGTCGGCGATGACAGCGTCGCCGACGGTGTCGAGGATACGGTCGCAGATCTTCCCCACGGCGGTGTGGTCCATACATCCAAATGAGAGCCGTCCATCAAATATCCTGCCGATACACCGGGAGTTTATACGGGTCGACAGAAGCCCTGATAGATATTCGCCGGGGTCGGGCGGAGGCGAATTCTATCAATCGTTCTGTCGACCCGTATACGCGACCGCTCATAACGGCTGTCGAAGACACCCTGACAGGTATCGGGGAGAGTTTTGCCGTAACTCGTGGTTATAGAAGCTTGGAGATATATGCATAGCACACATGACTGACCAGTACGGCTTCGGGACGCGCTGTGTCCACGCCGGCCAGGAGGAGCCGGACCCCGCAACAGGGGCGCGCGCCCCACCAATCTACCAGACATCCTCCTACGTGTTCGGCGATGCGGAGACGGCCGCGGATCGCTACGCCTTGGAGGACGACGGCAACGTCTACTCCCGATTCGACAACCCAACGGTGCGGATGCTGGAAAAGCGCCTGGCCTCGCTGGAGGGCGCCGTCGATGCCGTCGCGACCGGTTCCGGAATGGCCGCGCTGGACGCCGCGACCACTGTCCTCGCGAGCGCGGGCGACAACGTGGTTTCGGCGTCATCTATCTACGGAGGTACGCATTCCTATCTCGCCAACACCGCCAGCCAGCGCGGTATCGAGACGCGATTCGTCGACACGCTCGACCCCGCGGCCTACGCCGAGGCCATCGACGACGACACCGCCTACGTCCACTGTGAAACCATCGGCAACCCCTCACTCGTTGTGCCGCCCCTCGAAGATATCGCGGACGTGGCCCACGACCATAGTGTCCCGCTGTTTGTCGACAACACCTTCGGCACGCCGGCGCTCTGTCGCCCGCTCGAACACGGCGCCGACATCGTCTGGGAGTCGACGACGAAGTGGATTCACGGCTCCGGGACAACCGTCGGCGGCGTGCTCGCCGACGGGGGTTCGTTCCCGTGGGGTTCACACCCCGACAAATACCCAGAACTCGG
>JAQCNK010000246.1 GCA_028275075.1 Haloarcula sp.
TCACGACTACCACAACCTGACGCCCGACGATGACGGGACGGTCCGGAAGCTGCGTGGGAGTGTCGAGCGGGACGGCGACACGCTGGTCGTCCGGTTGCGTGCCGGCGGCTTCGCCCGGCAGTTGGTCCGCCGGGTCGTCGGCCTGCTCGACGAGATTCTCCGCGGCGATGCGCCGCGCTCGAAAGTCGACCGCGTACTCTCCGAGGCGCCGTTGCCCGGTCCCAAGGGGGTCGCCCCCGCACCCGCCTACCCGCTGGTGTTGACTGGCGTCGAGTATTCCGGTGTGACGTTTCAGGTCGACGACGACGCAGCCGAAAGCGCCCGATCTGTGTTCGAGAATCTGCAAGTCGAACGACGGACGGCTGCGCGGGTTGCCGAGTGTGTCTCGTCTGGAATAGCGTGTCGTAACAATTGAAACTCAATGCACGCCCGACTATACGGGTCGACACTGATAGATATTCGCCGGGGTCCGGCGGAGGCGAATTCTAGCAATCGGTCTGTCGACCCGTATACACGACAGCGTTCACGAGAGCAACGCGCCCGTGCAGTCCAGCAGAACTCGAAGGTTCTGCGGAGTGCGGTCGGTGTGTGAACTTTATCAGTTGGTACTACAGCCTGGAAAGGCTTACTTCGGCGCCTTCCCTACGCGGAGCTATGAGTTCGGTACCCGCACGCGACGACATCGACGAGGAGTACAAGTGGGCGCTGGAATCCCTCTACGCCGACGACGAGGAGTGGGAAGCGGCCTACGAGGGCGCCGAAGAGCTAATCGAGGAGTTGGCGGCCTACGAAGGCCGTTGCACGGAGGACGCCGCCACCCTGCTGACGACGCTGGAAACCTACGAGGAGCTGATGCGAACGGTCTCAAACGTCGCCTCCTACGCCCGGATGCGCCGGGACGAGGACACGACCGACGACACGTATCAAGCACTGACTGCACGGTCGCAGTCGCTCTCCTCCGAGGCGAGTTCGGCGGCCTCGTTTCTCGAACCCGAACTGCAGGAACTCACGAACAGCGATATCGCTGATCTCGTCGACGAGAAGCCAGCCCTCGCCGAGTACGAACACTACTTCGACGACGTGCTCCGGATGAAACCCCACACTCGATCCACGGAGGTCGAGAACCTGCTGGCCGAACTGGGCGAAGTCACCGGCGCCCCGGGTGAGGTGTACAATATGTTGGCCAACGCCGACATGGAGTTCCCGACTGTCACGGACAGTGAGGGTGGCGAGCAACCGATCACGCTGAACAACTTCACGACACTGCAGAAACACCCCGACCGAGCGTTCCGACAGCGGGTGTACGAGACCTTTTACGACGAGTGGGAAGGGGTTCGCAACGCCGTCGGGACCGCCTACAAGAACTCGGTGAAGACGGACGTGAAGCTCGCCCAAGCCCGCAACTACGAGACTGCTCGCGAAGCCGCGCTGGACGGCCCCAACGTCCCAACAGACGTGTACGACACGCTTGTCGACACCGTCCACGATAACCTGGATAAACTCCACCGCCACGCCGAACTGAAAGCGAACACGATTGATGGGGATGACCTACGGATGTGGGACCTCTATATCCCACTCGTCCAAGAGGAGTCCCCCGAAGTCAGCTACGAGCAGGCCTGCGAGTACGTCACCGAGGCCGTTGGACCCCTTGGCGAGGAGTACCAGTCCCGGCTGGCCGAAGGGCTGGAGTCGCGGTGGGTCGATGTCTACGAAACCGAACACAAGCAGTCGGGCGCCTACTCCGGCGGGACCTACGACTCACAGCCGTTCATTCTCATGAACTATCAAGACGACGTGGAGTCGATGTACACCTTGGCCCACGAGTTGGGTCACTCGATGCATTCGGAGTACACCAGCGAGTCCCAGCCGTACGTCTACTCGAGCTACGAGATATTCGTCGCTGAGGTGGCCAGCACGGTCAACGAGACGCTCCTCACGCACCATCTGCTCGACACCGTCGAGGACGAGCGGCTGCGCCGACACGTTCTCAACGAGTATCTGGAGCGGTTCCGCTCCACGCTGTACAGGCAAACGATGTTCGCGGAGTTCGAGCACCGGACCCACGAGATGGTAGAGGCGGGCGAACCGCTGACGCCCGACCGTCTGGACGATCTCTACGCCGAACTCAAGGGCGACTACTACGCTCCCGCAACGCTTGACGACCGGATCGCTCGCGAGTGGATGCGCATCCCGCACTTCTACCGGGCGTTTTACGTCTATCAGTACGCGACCGGCATCTCTGCCGCCGTGGCGCTTGTCGACGGCATCCTCGAAGAAGGTGAGCCCGCCGCACAGCGTTACATTGAGTTCCTCGCCAGTGGCTCGCGGGAGTACCCGCTGGAGTTGCTGCGGGGTGCTGGCGTCGACATGGCCTCACCGGAGCCAGTCGAGTCGGCACTCGACACCTACAGCGAGTATCTCGACGAGTTCGCGAGCTTACAGTAGGGTCAACTATACGGGTCGACAGAACGATTGATAGAGCCAGACCCCGGCGAATATCTATCAGTGTCGACCCGTATATCGGGCTGCCGGTTGCGTGGGCCCGAAACCGACACTCGTCCGACACAAACCGGAGTGTGTGACCCAAAGGCACTTTGTGTATCAACCGTGTAGTATTCGACAGTCAAATGTCGCGCAGTCCCTCGCTTCCGGAACGACCACGCCTCGACCTCGACCCAGAGATGACGCCAGCAGAGCGTCTCGAGGCGCTCCGGGACCATTTCGAAGAGATCGTCCGCGTCAACGAACAGCTCACAGAACAACTGAACGACGCCCAAGAGCGTCAAGAAGACCTCTCAGGGGATGTCGACCAGCTCGAACGGGAAAACGAGACGCTGAAGACATCGTCGCTGTACATCGCGACGGCCGAGGAGCTGACTGACGACGGCGTCGTCGTCAAACAACACGGTAACAACCAAGAGGTGCTGACCGAAGTCTCGCCGTCGATCCGCGACACGCTCGAAGCCGGGGACCGCGTCGCGATCAACGATTCCTTCAGCGTCAAGCAGATTCTGGAAGCCGAGACCGATTCCCGTGCACAGGCGATGCAAGTCGAATCCTCGCCCGACGTGAACTACGAGGATATCGGTGGGCTGGAAGAACAGCTGGTCGAGGTCCGCGAAGCTGTCGAAGAACCGCTGTTGAACGCCCAGCAGTTCCGCGATGTCGGAATCGAACCGCCAAGCGGCGTCCTGTTGCATGGACCGCCCGGTACCGGCAAGACGATGCTCGCGAAAGCGGTCGCTAACGAAACCGACGCCACCTTCATCAAGATGGCCGGCTCCGAACTCGTCCGCAAGTTCATCGGCGAGGGGGCCCGCCTCGTTCGGGACCTCTTCGAACTCGCCTCCGAGCGCCAGCCCGCGATCATCTTCATCGACGAGATCGACGCCATCGCGGCCAAGCGAACGGAGTCAAAGACGTCCGGCGACGCTGAGGTTCAGCGGACGATGATGCAACTGCTCTCGGAGATGGACGGCTTCGACGACCGGGGCGAAATCCGGATTATCGCCGCGACCAACCGCTTCGATATGCTGGACCGAGCCATCCTGCGCCCGGGCCGATTCGACCGACTCATCGAAGTCCCCAACCCAGATGTCGAGGGCCGCGAGCGCATCCTCGAAATCCACACCGAGGAGATAAACCTGGCCGATGACGTAGATCTGGCCGCCTTCGCCGCCGAAATCGATGGGCTCTCCGGCGCGGAAATCGCGTCACTGACCACGGAAGCCGGGATGTTCGCCATCCGTGACAACCGGACGACAGTCGAACAGCAGGACCTCTATGACGCCTTGGAGAAGACCGACCAAGCCGAGGAGACAGGCAGCCAGCCGGTCGCCTTCGCGTAACGGGCACCTCCTTTTGCACGCTCCGGCAGTCGAGCGCGCCGGTGCTCCTCACTGCTTCCGGAGTGGCCTGTCGACAGCGCACCGCCACGAGCGAAACGAAACCACTTAGCGGCCGGGTCGGCCATCCCTGAGTATGAGTACTATCCGGGTCGTGTGGGGGACCGCTACCGGCCCGACCGCCCTCTCGTCGTACGACGCGGGACTCGCGGCGGCGGGCGTCCACAACTACAATCTGGTGACGCTCTCGTCGGTCATCCCCGCCGGTCCCGATATCGAACTCGCAGGAACGGCACCCGATCTCGGGTTGCCGGGTGAGGCCCTGGAAGTGGTCCAGTCGGCCGCCACCGCCCCACCGGGCGAACGGGCCGCCGCGGGCATCGGCTGGGCGCGTAGCGACTCCGGTCCCGGTATCTTCTACGAGGTCGACGGAACTGACCCCGACGCGGTACGGGCGGAGGTTCGCGAGGGGTTGGCGGCCGGCCGAGAGCTGCGCGACTGGACGTTCGTCGAGGAGGATATCCACGTCGAGTCGGTCGCCCCCGAAGACAGCCACGCGAGCGCGGTGGTCATCGCCACCTACGGCGAGAGCCACCCAGTGGTGTAACTGCGGCAACATTCTCGCGAAGCCACTGGGTTTTTATAAGCCACCCACCTATCGCAGGTTGAATCTTCATGTACGGTAATTCGCCGCTCGGTGGCGAGACTGAGAAAGTAACACTCACGCGCGAGCAGCGACAAGCGTTGCGTCGCGACCTCGCGAGCGTCGCGGCCCGGACGCGGGAGCTGCTCCCTGGGGAGTTCGTCGTGGGCTCGGAAGTCAGCGACAGTGAGACGGGACCGCGCGCGACAATCGCAGTCCAGCCGCCGGTCGGCTCCGTCGTCAGCGCGGACTACCAGCCGGAAGATCCGGAGTCCGCAACTATCTCGACCGAGGAACGGGACGACCTCGCACAGGGAATCGCCGCTTCGGCGGCCCTGCAGGTCAAGCAGGTCATGGGCGAAGAGCGCTCGCCGACGGCGCAGTGATCCAGACAGTCTTCTGACAGCGATACGAACCACCCGTTCGAGCTACCGGCTCTGACAACCTAAATATATCTGCCACCCTGAAGTGGCAACTGTCGTTGCGAGCGTGCAGCCGGCAGTGTCACCCGCTGGTCGGCGGGTTGTAAAACAGCGCGTAGCCGATAGAGCCGGTCGCGGGAATCGAGCCCGCTGCCATTGCGATGGCGACACTGAGCGAGGTCGCGACGGCGCCGAAGGCCGCCAACGCCATCGCGATGGCGATGCTCGCGAGGACCAGGTCAGCCGTCGAACGCGAGGGCGGAGCGGTCATGGTATTTGCTCAAAGATACGCCTACTAATTAAATATTATTACTCCCGCTGAACGTGACTCCGGCTACAGTGTCTCGCCGATTTTGGGGCGTTCGTTGATCAGAAACGGCGCGATGACGCCGACACCCAGCAGTAGCGCCAGCACGAGCGGTCCCGGCGCGTCCAACCAGGCGGCGGTGTAACTCAGTAGTACAGCGAGTGCGCCACAGCCGAGGAGAACCCGGTTTTCGCGGGTGACCATACGCCGGCTTCACTCGGCCCGCGCAAAAGGATACCGCTCCGGGATTTCTCTCTTCCCCGTTTCGTCGCGCGGTTCCGCACTTCGTTCGATATCCCGCTATTTCCCCCAGAAGGGGTCCCGATTCCGGTGGTTCTCCAGATACATCGACAGCGCTTCGCGTTCGTCGACCGAGATGTCCTCCGTCAGTTCCTGTTCGAGTATCTTGGCGTGTTTCTCGGGGATTTCGACCCAGAGGTCATCACCTTCCTCGATTTGGCGACCGACAGTCGGCCCGTCGATGGAGGCCGCAAGCTGTTCACCGGTTCGGGCCGAGTCAACATCATCACCGGCGTCCTGTAGCGATTTTAGCCGGCCGATTCGTTTGGCGTCGTTGCCGTCCCACTTGACGATGTTGACGTTCCGGCGGAGTTCGCCCGACAGCACTTCGACGCCGACGACGGCGGGATCGTTCTGGCGGAAGGTGTGGTCGGGCAACACGCGGAACTTCGCTGGGCGGGTGATGTTCTCCAGGATCTGTTCCTGCTGGGACTCCTCGATCTCGGTGACGTGCTCGTCGTATCCGTCGACGAGTTGGTAGATGACATCGTCCTCAAACAGCGTGACGTCCTCCTGTTTGGCCAGTTGTCGAGCGTCGTCGAGCACCTCGACGGAAAACGCCAGTACCGCGCGGTGGGTCGATTCGTTAGCCGTCTCGGCGACGCGAATGTCACGCGGGGCAACGGCGCCGACTTCGGCGCGCATAATGGGGATCTCTTCATCTGCGAGCGTGCTCGAAATCGCCTCCAACGAGCCGAGCGTATCGGCCTTGACGACGACGCCTTCCTCTTGGGTTGTCACCTCGATCTCCGAGAGCTCCTCCTCGACCTCGGCGATGACTGTGGCCCGGTCTCGGTCCCGGAGCACGCGGATCGGCGCGCCGGCGATGGCATCGTCCAGATCCGGTGCAGCGATCTTCACCCCGTCGGCCGCCGCCACGGCGTCGACCTGCTCAAACTGTTTCTCGGTTCGTATCTCTTCAAGCGGGCGGGGCCGCAAGAGCGCGCGAACGTCGGTGACGATTGGGCCCTGCAGGCCGCCGAAGACGATCGTGTCGTCCGCGCGAATCGTCCCGTCGTAGATGATAGCGTCGAGCGTCGTCCCGAATCCTTGGGTGTCTTTCACTTCGAGGACGGTACCGACGCCCGGGCCGCTGGCGTCGATTTCCATCTCCGCTTTCATGTAGCGCTGGGAGAGCCCCATCATCACCGTCAGCAGGTCCGGGATACCCTCGCCCGTCTCGGCGGAGACGGGGACGACACCGATGTTGGCCTGGAAGTTCTGGACCCGCCAGTACATATCCGCAGAGAAGCCGTTGTCAGAGAGCTCCCCGATGAGTTCGTACAGCTGTTCGTTCAGGTCCGACGTGACACGATCGGACTGGGCGTCCATCGTCTGCTGGACGGGCTGGTTCTCGTTGGGGTTCCATCCCGGCACGGTGTCGATCTTGTTCGCGGCGACGATGAACGGCGTCTGGGTCCGCTTGAGGATATCGATGGCCTCCAACGTCTGGGGCTGGAACCCGTCGTTGACATCAACAACGAGGATAGCGATATCGGCAAGCGCTCCACCCCGAGAGCGGAGCGTGGAAAAAGAGTGGTGGCCGGGCGTGTCGATGAACAGCAGTCCGGGTAGGTCGAAGTCTGTCGGGTCGACAAGCTCCCCGGCGATATCCGAGATAACCGAAAGTGGGACCGCCGTGGCCCCGATATGCTGGGTGATGGCGCCTGACTCGCCGGCTGTAACGGCCGAACCACGGATACGATCCAGCAGGCTGGTCTTCCCGTGGTCGACGTGTCCCAGCACGGCGACAATGGGTGTCCGTAAGGTATGCTCCGTCTCTGTGGTGGCGTCCTGATCAGACATAGATGGGCCTCAGAAGTTACTGGAAGGTGTCGGCCACAGTAGTTAAGTTCGTCGTCATGGGTTCCATCTCCCGGTTGCGAAGCCGTCGACACAACC
>JAQCNK010000025.1 GCA_028275075.1 Haloarcula sp.
TCGCCCTCGCCGATGTGGGCGTGTTCGTCCTTGTTCGTCCCACAGGCGTGTTTCGAGTCGTTGAGGTGGATACAGGCCAGGTCGTCGAAGCCTACTACGTCGGCAAACGCTTCGAAGGTCTCGTCGACGCCCTCGGGCGTCGAGAGGTCGTACCCCGCCGCGAACATGTGGGCGGTGTCCAGACAGAACTCGATGTCCAGACTGGTTCGTTCCCGAACCGTCGCCAGGTGTTCGAACTGCCCACCCAACTTGGTGCCGCTGCCGGCGTCGGACTCGATGAGCACGGTGACCCCGTCGGGCACATCCAACTCATCCAGCACGCTCGCGGCGTTGTCGAGGCCACCGTCGACGCCGGCGCCGGTGTGGGCGCCCAGATGGACGTTGACGTAGTCGACACCGAGTTTCGCCGCCGCGTCGACCTCTTTTTGCATCGAGTCCAGCGATTTCTCGCGAAGGTCGTCCTTAGGCGTACAGAGATTGACCAGATAGGAGGAGTGGATGACCCACGGCCCGACGCCGTTGTCTTCGCTCAATGCGCGAAACCGCTCGGCCTCGTCGTCCTCGATGTTGGGGTCCTGCCAGACCTGCGGGGAGTGGGAGAATATCTGGCCGCAGTTACCGCCGTACTCAACCTGCTCGTCGACGGCGTTGTATGCGCCGCCGGCGATAGAGGTGTGTGCACCGACTCGTACCATGGGGAGCGGTGGGGGACGCCCAATAAAAGGGGTTCCGGAGTCGGTCCTCGGAGAGGAAAGATATTTGCCACCCCGGGATGGCAAATTCCGTCAGTTTGGTACAGCCAGCAGTATCAGCGGACGGCCAGTACTGAACCGAAAGCGATGTGTAGCGGAGTTGGGTAAGTGAGGGTAATGTATAGCGATATTCTCGTCCCGACAGACGGCGGGGAGTCGGTCGGTCAAGTGCTGGAACACACAGTCGACATCGCCGAGGGGCGTGACGTCACCGCCCACGTGCTGTACGTGGTCGACGACAGAGCGTTTCTGGCGATGGACGACGAGATGCACGACGAGGTGCTGGAGAATCTGGAAACTGAGGGTGAGGAGGCCGTCACAGAAGTCCGAGAGGCGCTTGAGTCGGAGGGGATCGAGGTTTCGACAGCGATCTCACGCGGCGACCCCGCGGACTGCATCGTCTCGTACGTCGAGGAAACCGGTATCGACCTGATTACGATGGGCACACACGCGGGCGAGTACGAGAAGAATTTGCTCGGGAGCACCTCACAGAAAGTCGTCACGAAGTCCGCCGCCCCGGTGCTCACCGTCGACGTGTCCGGATCGAGTGACGAGCAAGCCTAATACTGGCTGCGATACCACCCTGAGTTACAACCGATCGTATCACTCCGTTTGACGGATCCACGCATCTGTCGCATACTTCGATTCCGCTCGCTCGCGTGCGCGCACCCGTTCGTCATCGGACCACGCATCCTCCTCGGCGTCGGCCCACTCGGCAAGCGTCGCCCGAAGCGTTTCGACAATCTCGGCCCGCTCCACGTCGACGTACTCGTCGATGGCCCCGACACGCTCGCGGAAGGCATCGACATCGGGCTTGCCGGTGAAACAGCCACAGTGGCGCTCGGGTCGCAGTGACACTGACAGCGAGCCGTGCTGGACGACAGCGTCTTTCCGGCGGTACTGGGCGTTACCGCCGATTTTCCGGCCGTCCGGCCCGACAATGTCGTGGGCCGGATGGAGCGCCCGCAGATAGCAGGCCGGCTGGTGGACGGCCGCACGCTCCGCGCCAACGAAACGTGCGTCGACGCCGATCTCGGCGAAGGCGTCGAGAATTGGTTCACAAAACAGCGCATAACAGTCCATGAGATCACCCGGAGCGGATTCAGCGGGCACGACGATACTGTAGGAGAGGTCCGCGTAGTGGTCGTGGTAGATAGCGCCGCCGCCGGTCGGCCGGCGAGTGACACTGATGCCCTCGCGCTCGCAGAACGCCCAGTCGACGGTGTCAGGGTCTTGATTGTACCCCAGCGACAGCACGTCCGGCCAGGTGTAGACGCGCACGGTAGCCGGGCCGCCATCGGCGGCCGTTTCGGCGGCTATCTCCTCGAGCGCCATCGTCAGTGGGCCGTCGTCAGTGGCTTCGCCGATGACTCGCCAGTTACGCTCCGCGAGTGTCATTGGGGCGGGTAGGGCAGTGTCGGCGTTATGGGTTGCGGATGGTCCCGGGAGACAGCGGTGCCCGACACGCAACGGATCAGATTAGGGCGCGCTCGCCCTCGACGAGACGCCCCGCGGGCAGTCTGATCACTCGTCCTGTAACTCCGCCTCGATCAACGCCTCATTGAGGTCCGCACGAACGTGCTCGCCGAGTTCGCGGTCGCCAGCCGTCGTCACCACACGGTTTTCCTGAACCGAGGACCCGTCCCGAATCAGTACGCGGACGTTGCCGTTGCCGTCGGCTCGTGTTGCTTTCGCCCGCACGCCAGTCGGCGAGGACGCGCCACCGGCGTCGATGGGGCCCGGAATCACTTTCTTGACGTGTGGGTGGCCGGCGACAGTGTAGATGACCTGCTGGCCCGTCCGACCGCCGATGAGCGTCGAGTGGCTCCCGCCCAACTTCGACTCCGGGGCGGCGTTGACGACTTCGAGGGCCGGTTCTCCCTGGCGGTCGATGACCCGCTGGACGGGGTCGTCGCCTTTCACCCGGAAGAACTCGTGGTGGAGTTGTCCACGGACGGCACCGATCACTGCACGGTCGCCGGTCACATACACTTCCGCTGGCCGCTTGCGCCGGACTTCGTCGGCGACAAGCCCGGCGAAATTGCGCAGTTCGACGACGGCGAGTTCGTCACTGCCCGCACCTTCCGGCGTCGTCGTCACCGTCCGCTCGCCGGCAACCTCGCCATCCAGCAGCGAGGTGACCACCGCACGGTCGCGTTCGAGTTCCAGCACGACAGCGTCGGCATTGGCGGTGCGACAGACCAGACAGTAATCACCCGGTCTAGCTAACGCGCTGGCACACTGCCGACAGTCCATACCGGTCACTAGGTGCGCTAAAGCGGATAAGCGAGGCGGTTCCTATACGGGTCG
>JAQCNK010000259.1 GCA_028275075.1 Haloarcula sp.
GGGCATGGTCCCGGCGACGGGTGCGCTTCCCATACAGCCGCCGAATACGCTCGCCAGTCGTGGTGGTACAGGCGACAAGATTGTTTGCACCAATATCCAGAGCGGCCTTCTCGTCGGCCAGGTTTCTCACCTGCGCTTACGCGATTCACGCCCGCCGTGAACAGCGTGGCGTCTGCGACGCCACGGGCAGTCGGCCGCAGGCCGACGACGGCGGGATTCTCTCGCTGTATCAAGACGGGGTGGAAAAATCGTTTAGCGTTGGCAGCCACACTGACACGGTCCACCGCGGGCGGTGGTCAGATCCGGTGGAGCGTTACGGTAAAAACGCTCCCATCGAGTTCTGGCTCGCCGAGCCAGGCGGCCCGGTCGTCGATGGTGACCGTCCCGTCGTATATCCCCACCAGCGTATCGACGAGATAGAGGCCGATACCCGACCCCTGGCTCTCCGCACCCATTTCACCGTGGCTGAATATCTCGGTTTTCAGGCTATCGGAGATTCCCGGCCCGTTGTCGGCAACGTGGACACCGACCGTCTCCGGCCCAACGTCCACGTCGACCGTAATTTGTGGCTCTGCCTTGTCGTTGTGTGTCACCGCATTGTTCAACAGATTACGGAAGACCGAGGCGAGGAGGTCGGTCGCCGACACACGGAGTCCGCTGGGAATATCACCCGTCATAGAGATGGTGGCGGCCTCATGTGCTGACCGTGCCTTTTCGATTTCAGTCTGCAAGACGGTTTCAAGCCCAACGGGGTGGAGTTCAGGCTCTTTATCGCCCTCGAGTATCTCCATGAACTCACCGGCGGTCTCAGCGATGCCGGCGATGTGGTCACTCGCACTCATAATCCGGTCTAAGTGCTCTTTGCCGGCTGGCTTGACGTGTTCACGGAGCGAATTGCTCCAGCCCAAAAGGACTACCAGATCGTTTTGGATGTCGTGTCTGACGATCTGATTGAGCAAGGCGAGTTCCTCGTTACGTCGTTCCAGCACCTGTTGCTGGCGCTCGCGTTCGACAGCGTACTTCAGCGTCCGCTGGAGAAGCTTTGGTTCGAGATCGTGTTTGGTCAGGAAGTCCTGTGCGCCGCGTTCGACGGCCTCGACACCGACGCTGTCGTCGTCCAGCCCGGTGAGGACGACGACGGGCTCGTCGCCGGCCGCCTCAAGCATCGTTTCGAGCGTCTCGAACCTGCTACTGTCGGGCAGCCCCAAGTCGAGTAGAATGATGTCGACGGCGTCGTCGCGAGTCTCGACTGCGTCGGCCAGTCGGTCGACGTGTCGGACTGTTGGATCTACTCGTTGTTCTGACCAGACCTGTTCGTTGAGGTACTCTTCGATGAGCCGCGCATCGCTAGGGTTGTCTTCCACCAGCAGGATGTTGTATTGCTGTGTATCAGTCATGGGTTGGTGTGGTGATGAAAGCGGGAATCCAGAACCGCGCCGCCGCGGCGATAGCCTGGATGAACTCGTCGGGATCAGTTGGTTTCGTCAGGT
Source organism: Haloarcula sp. (assembly GCA_028275075.1). GTDB lineage: Archaea > Halobacteriota > Halobacteria > Halobacteriales > Haloarculaceae > Haloarcula. Next base: position 1,491 of record JAQCNK010000259.1, read on the forward strand.
ACGCGTTTGCCGATTCTTCGTAGACACGGCGGATATCTTCTGGGTTCTCTGAACTCGAGACGATAACGATTGGCACGGTGTCGTACCGTGGGTCCTCACGTAGGAGCTGAAGGATTTTGAGGCCTGACTTCCCAGGGATATTCAGATCAAGCAGTACTAGCTTTATCGACTCCGTTGAGATACCCCCGTCACCAGTCAACTGCTCGACGGCTCGCTGGCCGTTGTTGTAGACGCGGAGTTGGATGTCGCCGGCAACGGTAGCAACCCCTTCCTCGATGAGGTGCACGTCGGCCGGGTTATCCTCGACCGAGACGACAAGCGGGGTCGACTCACTCATCGCGCTCACCTGCCACGGGAAGTGTCACGAAGAACGTCGACCCCTCTCCTGGGACAGATTCGACCCGCAACGCACCGTCGTGCCGGTCAACGATTTTCCGGCAGATGGAGAGACCGATGCCGGTCCCATCGAACTCCTCACGCGTATGAAGCCGCTGGAACACCTCGAAAATATCGTCCAGTTGGCTGGGATCCATCCCGATACCATTGTCGGAAACGGCGTATTCGATAGCCTCCCCGTCGGTCCGGGTGACAGAGATATCTACGTGTGGCTCGCCCTCACTGTACTTGACAGCGTTCTCGACGAGGTTCTGGAACAGCTGGGTGAGCTGGCTCACATCGCCGGGAATCGGTGCAGGTGACGCAGGGAGGTCGACGGTCGCACCAGACTCGCTGATTGTCACTTCGAGATTCTGCGTGACCGTCCGGAACACGGCGTCCATATCAGTCGGCTCGAACGCCTGCCCGCGAGTATCGACACGCGAGTATTCCAGTAGTGCCTGTATCATCGCCTGCATCCGCTCTGCGCCGTCGACGGCGAAGTCGATAAACTCCACCGCGTCCGCGTCCAGTACGTCACGGTTGCGCCGCTCAAGGAGCGTGAGGTAACTCGAAACCGTCCTGAGCGGTTCCTGCAGGTCGTGTGAGGCAGCGTAGGCGAACTGTTCGAGTTCCTGGTTGGACTGTTCCAGCCGTTCGCGGGTGTCACGCAGTATCTGCTCGCGCTCGGCACGGTCCAGCGCCGTCTCGACTGTCGAAGTGAGGATTTCGAACAAGCCCTGGTCGGTCTCAGAGAACGCACGTTGCTGAGTCGATCCACTGATCAGTATCCCGTGTTCACCCAGGGGAGCCATGATTTCCGACCGCATCGGTGTCTCGTCGCTAAACCGGTTGCTGGCCTCGCGTAAATCAGGGTAGGTAGCGATCTCACCGTCTTGGAACGTCTCCCAGGCGAGCGACTCACCGCCAGCAAAGGTCGGCTGGTCGCCGACAAGTGCGTCGCCCTCGTCTGTCGCTCCCGCTGGGACGAGTTTCCCTGCCGCGTCGTCGTACCACCAGATGCCCGTCAACGGCAGGTCAAGCACCCCTTTCGCGCTCTCGACAGCAACTGACGCAACTTCAGACGAATCGGTGGCCGACAGTAACCGCTGTGCGGTCTCGTTGAGTTGCCGGAGTTTCGTCTCGACGGTATCACTGGCGAGTTCGTAGCGCAGCCACTGGACGAGCAACTCGACAAACGCTCGTTCGCTCTCATCGAACTGTTTGTCGCGGTCCTTGCGGTCCGCAAAGCAAAGTGTCCCGTATAGGTCGCCGTTGACCACTATCTTCCCGCCGATATAACATCCAAGCTCGAACGTGTCGTAGGCGTCGTCGTCCAGCCAGTCCGCTTCGGCCGCGTTCTGTATCGCGAGTGGCTCGTCCTGCTGGACAGTGTGGCGACAGTACGCTTTCGACATCGATTCGGCGGCGCCCGCCTGTAGCTTCGAATGGGACCCCATCGCCTCGACGATATGCTGTGTGCCGTCCTCGATACGGGTCAGGAAGCCGTAGGACAAGCCGAGCCGCTCACAGCCCAGTTCGAGGATCGAATCCAGTTTCTCCTCGAACTCACGGTCCGTGTCGGACGCGACTTCAGTCACGTTGCGCAGCGACCGCTCGCTCTGTCGGAGTGACTGTTCGAGTCGTTTCTGCTCGGTGATATCCGTCGCCACACCGGCGAGTTCGATAACGGCGTCCGTGTCGTCTCTGACCGGGTGGATTTGTGACTGCACCCATCGGAGGCCCTGTTGTGGATGGTGTATGCGGTACTCCTGCTCGACCGGCCAGTCCACCAGTCCCGCCTCTTGTGCCCGCTGATCGGCACGCAAACGGGTCAAATCGTCGGGGTGTATGTGTTCGGTCCACTGTTCGGGGGCCTGGTTTCCGTCCGACGTATCGAGCCCGTATATCTCCGAGGTCGCCGTGTTCATGTAGTGAGTCGTCTCGTAGTTAGGACTGATGAGAAAGAAGGCGTTGGGCACGGTCTCTGAGAACCGTTCGAACCGCTCTTGGACCGTGCTCAGTCGCTCCTGTTGTTGCTTCCGCTCGGTAATATCGACCAAGTATCCGAGATAGTGGGTTATCTCCCCGTCTTTGCGGATCACCTTCGTGTTGTCGGCGACCCACTTGACCGTCCCGTCGGCCGTGACCATCCGGTACGGTTCGTGGCTGAACCGCTCAGTGCCGCTGTCGCTGTTCCTTTCGACCTCAGCGATAACCCGATCCACGTCCTCGTCGTGTACCAGCGTCTCGTATGGCACCTCGCCGGACTCCAGTTCCGCTGGCGTGTAGCCCAGCGTCTCACTGACGTTCTCGGAAACGTACTCGACGGGCCAGGAGTCCTCGTTTCGCCACTTGAAGACGACTGCAGGACCCTGTGCGAACATATCCCGTTCGTCCGCAAGCGCTTTCTCGGACGCTTTCTGGTCGCTGATATCGAGGTGTATCCCGACTGCACGGCTCGGATCGCCGTTCTCGTCGCGGTCGACGACTTCGCCCACGTCCCGAACCCACTTCCACGACCCGTCTGCGGTTTGCATCCGGTGTTCACAGTCGTACAGCTCGGCATCCCCGGTCATGTGTGCCTGCAACGCGTCTTCGACGCGGTCCATATCTGCCGGATGCACCCGGTCTTCCCATGTTGCAAGCGTTGGTTCGAGTTCCTCGAGTTCTAGACCGAGCATCGTCGCCCACTGCTCGTTGAACGTCACCGCGTCCGTGGTCATGTCCCAGTCCCAGACGCCGAGATTCGCACCTTCGACAGCGAGGTCGAGTCGCTCCGTGAGGTCGCGAAGGTCCTGCTCACGCTGTTTCCGCTCGGTGATATCCTGAAAGATGCCACGGATGCCGACCACAGCACCGTCGTCGAGCTGCGGATCGCCGATGGTTCGCACCCACCGGACATCGCCAGCCGCGGTCACGATGCGCAGTTCGATGTCGTACGGTTCGCCCGTTTCGACCAGCCGCTCGTATGCAGCAGTGATCGTTGGCCTGTCCTCTGGGTGGTAGTAGTCGATACCGTCCTCAATGGTAACGTCGGTATCGAGTGGCAGATCGTGGATGCGGTACATTTCATCTGTCCAGCGGATCTCGTCTTGCCGGAGGTCCACTTCCCAACCGCCGACGGATGCGATTTCCTGGGTCTTCTCGAGGAACTCACGGTTGCGCACCATCTCGTGTTCACGTTCCTTGCGCTCGCTGATGTCACGCGAAAGCGCGATGAAACGGGGTTGTCCGTGGACGTCGGTCTTCGAGACCCACACTTCCACCGGGTAGATTTCCCCTGTCTGGTGGCGGTGGTTCCCTTCAATTTTCTTCGTGTCACCGATATCCATCCCCTGCCACAGCTCTCTGAGTGCTGGCTGGTCGACCCCAACCTCGAACGCAGAGACGTTCATCGACTTGAGTGTTTCTGGGGCGTAGCCGAGCAACTCACTCTGAGTCATATTCGCATCGAGTACCGCACCTCGCTCGTCGTGGACGATGATGCCGTCGGGCGACTCGTCGAACAGCGCGCGGAGTCGCGACTGTTGACGTTCCAGTTCCTGCTCTCTGGCCTTCTGCTCGGTTATATCCCGTGCCACTACCGCTGCCTGCTGTTCGCCATCGGATCTAAACGGCGAGAATAGATATTCCATAACATACTCGCCAGTCGACGTTACCAGTGGCAACTCGTACCGCTCGTCGACGTGCTCCCCGTCGAGGGTTCGGGCCATGGCGTCGATGAACGCGCTACTGTCATCCCCGTCCCCGGTCAGCGCTTCGATGAGTTCCGCAACGTCCTGCCCGAGGACCGAACTCGGTGTGACATCCGCATACGAGAGTGCTGTCTCGTTCGCGTACGCGAGCCGACGGTCGCTGTCGACGATAAACGCCATCTCGTTTATGTTCTCGACGAGCGCCTCGTACTGTTCGAGTTCGCTCTGGCGGTCTTTTCGCTCCGTGATATCACGGTTCGTGCAGATGAGCTTCCCATCGGGGAGCGAAGAGAGCGTTATCTCTTGGCTGACCGGCGTCCCGTCGCGTCGCCGACCGATCGTCTCACCACGCCACTGGCCCTGTGCTTCGAGTGTCGGGAACACGTCCGCTTCCAGTCGCCTGATTTCCTCCTCATCGTACAGCCGCCGCCAAGAACTTCCGAGGAGTTCGTCGGGATTGTAGTCGAACACCGCCGCGTGAGCCTCGTTCATGTAGATGTACTCGCCGTCAGCATCGAGGATCGAGATCCCGTCCATCGCGGCTTCCATCGCGGCCGACTGCACCTCTAACTCTTTTTCTCGCTGTTTCAGTTCCGTTATCTCGGTCGAGACACCCAGTATGGCGTCACCGGAGGAGTCGACTGGGTCGTACGGAATCTTCTTCGTCGCGAAGATTCGCTCGGTTCCGTCGGCAGTCGTTAGCGGCTCCGCGTCAATCTCTTTTGGTTCGCCGGAGTCGATGACCGCCCGGTCGTCGGCCCGGAACTGTTCTGCTTCCGCCTCGCTTTCGGCGAAGTCGATGTCTTTGGCCCCCTGGAGTTTATCGACCGTGGTGCCATAGGCGTCGGCGACGGCTTCGTTAGCCAGTATGAACGTCCCCGACTCGTCTTTGGCAAACACTAGCTGTGGGAGCAGATCGATTATCTGGCGCAGCCGTTGCCGTTCCTCCCTGGCCTGCGTGCGGTTTTGCCGCCTGCTTATTTCCTTGCCGGCCCACTGCGCGACAATACGAACGAACGTCTCCTCGCTCTCGGAGAACGCATCGGCCCGCCGGTCCGTACTCGCGAAGCCGAGCGTCCCGTACTGCTCGCCGTCAACATAGACAGGGACACCGATATACGCCTCGATGCCGCGCTGTTCGGCCGCCGGATGGTCGGCCAGGCCCGCCGCGCTCGGATCGGGAAACCCGAACGGTTCCGCGGTGGTGGCGGCCCGTTCACAGAACGTCTCATCCAGCGGCCGTTGCTCGGTGGCGGTCGATACGTCCTCGGGCACAGCGACGTGGTGGGGAATGTGGGTCTGGTCGACTATTTCGGCAAGCCGCCCCCGCTCGAGTCCGAGATACTCCGTCGCGAGTTCGAGGACCGCCGTCACCTGCGTATCGAACGGGTCGCTCTCATCGGTCGTGATCTTGTGGAACTGTCTGAGCGTGTGGTTGCGCCGCTCGATCTCGTCTCCACACTCGATCTGGGTCGTTACATCACGGATAGTCAGACAAAACGCGACCGTCTCGCCCTCCTGTCCTGCAATCTGCGTCCGCACCGTCTCACCGTCAAACGTCGTCCCGTCGGCCCGCTCGTATTCGACGACGCGGGGATCGCGACGCTGTGGGGCCTGTTCGTTGTGCCGCTCATCGCCTTGTCGCTCGAGCGCCTCGGTATCGGCGTACAGCAACGCTGTGTGCTCTCCCAGTACGTCCGAAGCGTCGTAGCCGAACAGCCGCTCTGCCGCAGGGTTGCAATCCGTAATTCGATGGTCTGTATCTGCGATCACAAGCGCATCAGTCGTCTCGTCGAACACGGACTCGAACAGCCGCTGACTGCGCTGGAGGGTCCGCTCCTGTTCTCGCTGGTCAGTTACCTCGTGGAAACAGACAGTCAGACCGTCCGTGGATGGGTACGCGCGGACGGTAAACCACGCGTCACGCTCGTCGTAAGCGATGTCGAACCGGCGTGGCTCCTGTGTCTCGACGGCGTCGTGCAACGCATCGGAGGCGGACGAGTCGCGTAGCTCGGGGAACGCATCCCACAGCGACTCCCCGATGAGCGCCGCCGAGTCGCGGTCGGCGAGTGTCGCCGCCGCCTCGTTGACGTACGTAAGCTCCCAGTCGTCGTCGAGTGCGCAGATGGCTTCGTCGACACGACCGAGCACGGTCGTCGGCGTCGTCTCCTGTGTTGTGTTGTCAGTACTCATTGTGTGTTCGGTGGCTCCATCTTTTCGAGTGCCGTCCCAGCCGCGTCGGAAACGTCCTCAATATCGTCACTGAGCGTCTCGAGTTGCTCCTGATAGCGATTGTACTCGTCGTCGTCACCCAGCGTATCAGCCGACACCGTGGCCTCCAGCAACCCCAGTTTCGACCGGAGTGCCAAGTATCGCCGTACCGGTTCGTCATATTCGGCCCGCTCGATGGGATCCGACACGACCGACCGTAGCTCGTCGCCAGACAGCGGATGATGGCCGGATGCCACTTCTTCGAGAGCAGTGAGACACTCTGCTCAAGCGACTCGGGCAGCAGCGTGTCGTCAGCGTCCGAAAAGACATCAGTCATAGTTTACTATCGGGGCGTCGGAATATAACGACTGTGGCGGAAGCGATGCGTGGTTGAACCAGACCACAGCCATGCGCTGGACTGCATCGGCGTATTCTTCGACACCCCCAGGACTGAACACGTGCCCGTCCACACCGTGCTCGTAGGCCCGTTGGATACGCTCGCTGGCGTCATCGGTCGGCACCGTGTCACTGACGAGCGCGACCGTCCGAAGCGTCCGAAGCCGTGGGCTCGCCCGGATTGCGGTGAGTATGGTCTGGCTGTCTGCCGGCTGCCTCGTAAAGTCGAGGGCGACGAGGCCGGGGAGCGACGC
>JAQCNK010000270.1 GCA_028275075.1 Haloarcula sp.
GTCATGAGTCCTTGCTCGCGTACTGGTAGTTCGGACGGACATCCTCGAGAAGCGCTTCGACGATCTCCCAGAGGATTAGCGAAGGGGTCCCGTGTTCAAACGTGATTCCCCAGCGATCCTCCGCATCGCCGGCTGAATACTGGAAATGCGTTCGTCCGAGATCGGGATGGTCCTCGTCTTGATGCCACCCAGCGTAAAATCCCGTGTTCGGGTCAGTGTAGTCGATACGGAACCAATCGTGTGGCTCCTGTCGATACCACTTGATGGACAGTTCCGGCGACTCAGGCCCTGTCGAAGGGTCTAAACGGGCTGGCTCAAAACGTGCCCGCAGCTGCTTGGCCTCGATATCATCAGGACCGAAGTTGACCGTCGTGATCTGTGGCACACGGTCGAGGACGTCTCGCTTCAGCTGGGCGTAGAAGTTTGCGTTCGGGTCACCACCGGGATGCGGGACCGACATCCGTCAGCTACTGGCATCGGCGGGCTCGTTCGTTGGAGTGAGAAAGTCCCATTCGCGGATGGCGAACCCGACGATATCGATGCGCCGCTGGAGGTGTCCCCACTCGCGGGCGATCTCACGGCGACGGTCTTGTTCATCAGCGTCGAGATCTTCCTCGGCGAGGGTCCCACGAAGCTGGTTCGGTGACTCAACGTCGAATTCGTCCTCCCAGTTGCGGATCTGCGCCTTCATATCGGCGACACGGTCCGTGAGTTCCTCGACAGTGTGCCCGCTGTCCCGAAGCCGCATCGCCTCCTGCATCGCCTGGCGGCGGTAGTCTGGGTAGTACGTCGTGTGAGTACCACTCTCGTCACGGTGGAGGATCCCGTCGTCAACGAGCCGTTTGAGAACGCGCTTGGTCGGCTCGTGTGACCAGCCCGCTTCGGAGGCGATCCAGTTGGCCGTCCGCGGCTCCGACAGCTGCCGGGCGACCATCCTCACCCGGTCTTCGCCCGTGGTTTGGCGCTCCATCAGACCCTTGCTGTTCGGTTCGTTTTCGGTCATACCCATTTGTTCGCGCTCTACTTTGATATAGACTGAGGTCCTTCATTCTATATCGAATTACTGTGTTCCACCAATTCTTCAACGTCAACTACCTCGGGGTCAAGTCCCGAGGCACTCTGCCTGCTTTCTCTCTAGAACTGCTTCGTCGCTTCGACGCTCTATGTAGTCGATGAGAAACGTCGCGTCGAGGATCTTCATACAGCGTCCTCAGCCCGCCCTCGCATCCGCTGTTTCTGCTTCTCCTTGGACTTCCGACGCCCCTCACAAACGCCTTCGGCCTCCTCGTCGGACCAGCGACCGAACCCGTCGTAGAAGTCGCCGGCACCGTCCTCGTCGAGGAGACGCTCCAGAACATCGTTATAGCTCTCCCCCTCTCGCCGAAGGCGGTCGAGTTCCCGCTTCACCCGGTCGCTCACTCGAATCTGCTCATCAGCGGTTGCCATCGGTACGTCAACGTTTGCGTTGAGTATAAAAAAGCCCCGCAGCTCAAACACAGCTACGTCACCATCGAACCCGTCGTCTGACCTCAATACTAAGCGTGTTTGCGTAGTACTCAGGAATGCTTTTATAATTGGGAAGAAATCTGTGATTTTGGGCTCTCGGCATCTTCTCGGAGTCAGGCATGTTCGACGAAATATTTCCGTCCGCTGTCGGTGATCCAGTACAGAACCGTCCGGGAGCCCGGCTTTTTTTTATTCAAGAGTCCCTCATCAACAAGCTGCTCCATCTTGTATCGAGCTCCTTCTCTCGTCACGCTTAGCTCCTCAGCAATCTCCGCTGTGACAAATGCTGGATCAGATGATGAAATAAAGACTGCAAGCACGTCTACAGGCCGGGTTTGTGAATCAATCCGATCGCTCACGATTCTCGATTTCGCCGTAGCGCTTATTAATTTATGGACTCAGTATCTGCCATGTACCAAGCGATTCTGTACGAGACTAGCTTTTTTACGTGTCCAGTTACAACTTTGTTGTATGGAGCCCCCGGTGATCGCCTGTGAGCCGTGAGATGAGTAATACGGTCCTGCAACCGGAGAAACCAATAGAAGGAGTAGGCTTACTCTCGGACCTATCGATACAAAATCATCCTATTGAGGGGTTTCTGGATTACGCTGAACACGCTGTCCAACCGACCGAACTCATTCTTGTTCCGGGTAGTCATCATCAAAGAACAATCAAGCAGCGCTTTGCACAAGCAGACAAACCTACTGATACAGTCGTTTTTTCATCTATTGAAGATATCGCTATTGATTTGCAGGTGGAAGACGGAATTGAACCTACATCACGACTCGATCGCGCCGACCGTCTTGCGTTGCTGGAGCGAATTGTGGAGACAGATGAGACGCTGTGTGCCCAACTGGCACTGTCGCTGGGCGTGACCCCGGCGGTGGCCATCGAGACCGTTGAGCGGGCACGGGCTGCAGTCGAATCAATGACTGGCTATCATCCTGAGCGCATCGGTGCCATTCGGGAGTGGTGTCGCCGGCGGGAAGGGCCCACGGCGGACGATTGTCTCAACCTGGTCGATGGCGTTGTTGGCCTCGAACGCGAACTCCGCCAGCAAACGGCCCACGCCACCTCGTCCGAGATGCAACTCCGACGGGCAATAAGATTGCTATCTCAGCGAGGGAGCCAGCTGTGGATGGATGCCTACCCTTCGATAGAGCGACTGTGGGTCTGTGGACTAACTGCACCGCCGGCCAGCCTGTGTGACTTTCTCGGTGTCGCAGCGGCCGTGACCGACGCGCAGGTCCATCTCGGCGCACGCCCTGTGTCCGGCGAACTCATTTGGTCACGAATCGATACCGTGTGCGATATTTCTGACCCTGGCACGGAGGTGATCTGACGTGCAAGAAATTAACATGACAGTCGCATCTACACCAGATATCCCTGTCATAAGTCTCGCCGCCACGACACAAGCTCGGGAGTCCCGACTCGTGATGGCACTTGTCGACACGCTCCGTGCGCGGGGGGCCGGGCCACGCGACATCCTCGTCGTCGTGCCCGACTTCGAGGAGTATGAGGACGTGCTGTGCCGGGCCGCAATCCGATACGGACTGACGCCAACCATCTGGCGGCACCTCCCCGTGGTCGATACCGAGCCGTTCTCCCTCCTCGTCGCGTTCTGCCGCGTGCTGGACGCAGATACCGTGTCGATCGAAACGCTGTGTCGACCACTCCAGCACGGCTGGAGCCCCCCAGACGCCGAGCCGGACACGTGGCCACTCGCTGCAGCGTCCTTGCACCGCCTGCAGGAGGTGGCCCCGGGCGGGGACTATTCGGTCGCGTCGTGGCAGGACCGCTCGGAGACTCTCGATGCCGACCACAATCTCGACGCCTATCTGGACGCTCTTGCAGCCCAGTCAGCCACGCCAACGCCCAAGACGGCCGAGCTCATCCTCAGGGACGTGCTTGAGCGCTACATCGGTGATGGCCTTCCACAGGCCGTCGCCGATGACGACCCGGCCCGTCGACGGACCGAACGGCTTGCACGGGCGACCGTCCGTCTTGAGGAGTTGCTGGAGCGACTGCGGACGAAATATGAGCTCTGGCTCGACAACGGCTGGGTCGATCGGTCGTGGGAGACGGTTGCGGACCTGCTGGAGCGGATCGCCTCGCAACATCCTGGCCGGCGCGAACACGCCAACGCGAACGCGGTCGACATCATCGCCGCGAACGACGTCTGGGGTCGCCAGGTTCCGTGGGTGATCGCCGTTGGACTATCTGCCGGCACTTGGCCTCAATACCCCGAGACGCCTGTTCCGACGCCGCTACAACGAGCGGTCCTCGCCGGCGACGATGCGCTCGCCCAGCTCGCTGTCCGCCCGCAGTGGGATGCGCTGCGCCAGCATGACCAGTTCGTTGAGGCCGTCACAGCGGCGACCGACGGCGTCATTCTGACTCACCATACGCAGACGACCGATGGGGTCGACCGGCCGCCCTCGCCGTTGCTGGATCGGGTATCGTCGACGACGGTCGCTGGCGACGGAGTCCGAGACATCGTCGCGTCGGACCGCCGGCTTCCGGCGGCTCTTGAGGCGATCCTGCCGGCAGCATCTGATGATGAGACCGGCGACCGACCCGATTCTACATCTGAGACGACCGAGCATCCAACGCATGACTGACGACACGACCACTATCGACCGACTCGACGGCGCACAGGAGCGGATTGTCACGGCGTACCGCCAGGCCGACCACGGCCTGTTCACGCTGAACTGTGGCCCCGGTGTTGGTAAGAGCTTCACATTGACCGACCTGGCCGCGAAGGTCTTGCTCCGCAGGTGGGCCGACGGCGACCGGACCCCCGAACGTACGCTGTGTGTCCTCGCATTCGCACGCGACGACGCTGTGGCCCTCTCCAGCGACATCTGTGCCCGACTGGACACGCTGGTCGAACATGATCTCACGCTGGCGGCCACGGCCGTCTCCCCGGACGAGCTGGCCACGCTTAAGTGTCGCATCCGACAGGCACCGTACATCGGGACCGTTGACAGGTTTCTCCGGGGCCTGCTCGCAGAGATCGTCGCAGACCCGGCCTACGAGCGCTTCGACGAACTGCCCGCGGTCGGCCACGAAATCCAACTCGAGCGGATTCGCCGGATGTCTGCCGACGAGAGTCTGGCCGCCCATCCAGATGTGGCCGACCGACTCATGGATGCCTATCCCGAGCACGAGTACAGCGACGATATCGAAGCGTTACTGCGAGACGCCCACGAGTACTGCCAGCGCCAGCGACTGTCCGTCGAGGCGTTCCAGGCCCGACTGACGGCGTCAATCAGCGAGGTCTACGCCGAGGGTGATCCCGGCGCGGCGACCGAGCCTGAGGCGTCCCTCCGGCAGACACTCAAGCGGTGCGTACCCGGGTCGTCTGCGGACGATATCGCCCCGACGCTCGCAGAGGTCGACGTGTCGGCAGTCGTCAACGGCGATCGTGCGCTGTGGACTGCTTGGCTGGAACACGTCGAGGACTTCTGTGCGATTCTCGAGACCTACGCAACTGCCTACGAGCGACACACACGCGAGGACGGAGTTATCTCCCATACGGACTGTGCGGCGCTTGTCGCGGCATACCTCGACGACGACCGGGAGTCCGAGTATCGCCAGCGGATCCTCACCCGCTATCGAGCGATCGACCACTGGCTCCTCGACGAGGCACAGGATATCTCGACGGTCCAGCACGATGCGCTGGCGAGGCTCGTCACCGGCGAGGACCGCGTCTTCGCCGCTGGCGACCCACGGCAGACGATCTACGAGTTTCGAGGGGCAGTCCCCGAGGTGTTCGCCGACGCCGCCGAGACGGGCCTGTTCCTTGATGTCGACTGGGACCACCATGTGATGGAATCGGCGACCCGGACCTATCGTGCTCGGCCCGACATCGCTACGATGATCAATACGGTCCTCAATCCGGCCCTTGAGGATCCAGCACGCGGGAGTTGCAATAGAACGCTGTCCCCGCCGACGCTTGAGGCCGTGCGTGACCCCACCGACGAGCCGTCGGTCCACGTCCCCCGCCTCCGCACGGACGGATATCCAGGATCGAAGCCCTATAACCAAGACGAAGCGGCCGCCCTTGCGAGGTATGTCGCGGCGGGCCTCGCCGACGGGACGCTCGTGCCTCCAGATGTCGACGATGCAGAGGCGACGACCGACCCGCCCGTGACCGTCGTGTTGCGCCGCAGTACATACCTCGACACGTATGTGGCGGCGTTCGAGTCTGAGGGGCTCACGGTTGAGACGGCGGCCCAATACGTGTTCGAGGCCGATGTGGTGGGTGCGATTCTCGATGTCGCCTACTGGCTGGCCGCCCCCGACGACCCGGATGTGTTGCGGTCGTTGCTTGATCCTCAGTCGAGCCTCTGCGCCGACGCCGACGACGATTCGCCGGTTGGCATCGCACAGACATCGTCGCTGTGGGCCCAGCTCGACGCCGTCGACTGGCGACTCGAGGACTGTCCACGCGAGGCCGCCGTCGACGGGACGCCACTGTCTGTTCGGGGGCAGCGGGTCGTGGAGGCGCTTGACACGTTGCGGGTACGCCACGGTTACGGCGACTCGCAGGCGGGGTCCGTCTTTGAGTTGGCCACGGACATCGTCGAGACACTCGACCTCCGGTCGGACGCCAACGACTTGCTCTCGGGGGAAAGCGATCATACCGGGCACACACGGGTCGCCATCCTCGATGCGCTTGAGGACTGGCTGGCTGAACTCGAACTGGACGCCGAGGTGTCGCCGCGCACGTTTCTGGAGTTGCTCACCCCTTTCGAGGACGACGCCTGGCGGGGGCCAAAGGCCGCGACGTCGGCCACCGACGCGGATGTCCAGTTCGCAACCATCCACGCGATGAAAGGCGACGAGTCGTCGACGATCGTGCTGGCCGACGTGGGACTCGTCCGATGGTCTCGGGGGACTGTGACCGAGCGACTGGTCACGACCCCTGACACGGCAGCGCTGGCCCCACCCGATATCGACCGAGTCTCCTGTGAGCGGCTTGGTCCCTTCCGAAACGGACTCTACGAACCCCCGGGGAGGGCACAAGACGGTTCAGACGGCACTATCCGCGACGCGGGGCTGCGCTGGCTCGCTGAACGGTGGGTCACCGACGACACCGGGGCTAAAACACTGGCCGGTCACGACCACCTGCAGGATATCGTGCGGCGCGAGCGGGTCTCTTACTGGCGGGAGCTCTACGTCGCAGTGACCCGCGCACGTGACCATCTCGTGGTCGCGCTGCCAGGAACCGTCCCGGATATGAAGCCGCCACGAGATCGCTGGCTGGAGACCATCCGGTCGGGGCTTGGGTTCGACGGACAGTCCAAGACGTATACGCTGGGCCCTCCGACAGGACCGGTTGGCCCGCTGCAGATTGGGGTCAACGACGTGTCGCGGGACGTGGCCATGGGCGGTACTGCCTCGCACCGGTCCTCGCCGCCCTACGCCGCGACGGCACCACTCGACCCGGAGGCACTCGAGGGATTCGTCCCGCGACAAATCTCGCCGAGTACACTCAAGCCGCTCTCCGACGATCTCGATCGGTGGCTGATCGCCTCTCTCCGTGACGAACAACTCCACAGTACGGCCACACCGGTCGACGAGGACCTCCCATTCGATGCTGCGGCCGTCAATGCGGAAACACTCGGCCAGGTGCTCCACGACATTCTCGCGGCCCTCGTTCGACGGGCGCGGCGCGAGTATCTCAGCGACTGGGTCGGGGCAGAGTCTCTCGCCAGGTCGGTCATCAGGAATCAGTATCCAGACGCTTCGCAGTCGCTCCGAGAGGCCATCGTCGCGTTCGTCACCGACACGATCCTCCCGCAAGTTGCCGACTCGGTGTTCTGGGAGCAGCTTCGAGGGGCCGAGACCGTCTACGTCGAGCACCCACGGCGGGGGCACAGACGGTGTGAGGGGGTCCAGTTCGAGATTGAGGGGCAACTTGATCTCGTCGTCAAGACGGTCACTGGTGACTGGATCATCTACGACCTCAAAATGAGCTTTGGGGACCTTACCGAGGACGCTCGGGACCGATATCAGCTGCAGGTCGAGACGTACCGTACGTTGTTAAAAGCACAAGTCGATGGGTCGGTCACCACACGCATCGAGACGTTTGGAGTATCGCGGAAGACAATCGAGCCGTCACTCTCCAAGGATGCCATTCAGCGTCGTCTCTCTGCCTTTCTCGCCGGCAGGTGAGGGTCGTCGTCGCCACAACGACTGTTCAGGTCCAGTTGGCGAAGTTTGATGATGAGCGTGTTCACCAGGTTTGTGAGTGCTTTCATCGGTCAGCACTCATCAAACGCGGCATGGAATCATACCGCGGCGAAAACGGCACCCTCCAAGAAAACGCCATCATCAACGACGCTGAAGAGTTCGCACTCGCCGCAGCCACCACCTCAGACTACAGCACAGTCAGAGACGACCCCTGGTTCCACTGCCAACGCCCCGGCCGTCTCGCCCTCGTCTACGCCGCCGCAGCCAACGGGATGAAATACTCCCCAGCCATCGACACGCCATCGTTTAACGTCTCGTTCCACTACAACGCTGCCGAAGCACTCCTCGAAAACATCCTTGCCCTTCTCCCCCGACACCCCCGATCACTCACACTCCAACAGTACGCCGCCGAAACCATGTTCGGCCGCACCACCGAAGATGACCGCGGTCCCCCACCCGGCCGAACCGTCACAGACCTCGTCGAATTCGACGACGGCAACTGGTATTTCGAAATCCCACTCACCCACGCCTCACGCCACATGCTCGGCCGTGACGGGCAGAACGGCCCCATCACCAGCATCAT
>JAQCNK010000272.1 GCA_028275075.1 Haloarcula sp.
ACGCGCAGCGTTTGCGAGTCACGCTAGGCGAGTGTACACGAGCGGAGCGGAGGTTTTAACCACGTGACCCCCCGAGTAAAAGATAATGGCTTTTGAGGATCTGCTGGAGGACCCCGTCATACAGAAGTACCTCCACGAACTGGTCGGACCGAAAGGGATGCCGGTCGCCGCCGCGCCGCCAGACGGCGAAGTGACCGACGAGGAACTGGCCGAGGAGTTGGGCCTAGAACTCAACGACGTGCGACGCGCGCTCTTTATTCTCTACGAGAACGATCTTGCGGCCTACCGCCGGCTTCGCGACGAAGACTCGGGGTGGCTGACGTATCTGTGGACGTTCGAGTACGGAGAGATTCCCGAGCAACTCGAAGAAGAGATGTACCGTCTGCTGGAGGGGCTGGAGGAGCGCCGAGAGTACGAGCGCAACAACGAGTTTTATCTCTGTGAACGCTGTGGCATCCGGTTTGAGTTCGACGAGGCCATGGAGTTCGGCTTCGAATGCCCCGAGTGTGGCGACCAAGTCGAAGCGATGGAGAACACAACCCTCGTGACAGCGATGGAGCAGCGCATCGACGAGTTGCGCTCGGAACTGAACGTGGAAGCCGAGGCCTGATGGTCGTCCTTGGTTCCAAAGTGTACGTGACGGGCGATGCCCGTGACCGTGCGCTCGACGGCCTGCGCGGGCTGGTGAACAACCGCTTTGGTGATCTCGACGTGGATTTCGAGATCGGCCACCGGGAAGACGACTTCCCTGTCGTTACCGTAGAGGGGCCCGACGAGACTGTCGCGCGTAACATCCTGCGCGAGGAGTTCGGTGAGATCGTCCCGAACCACGAGGCCGGCGAGACGTACGTCGGAACGCTGGATTCGTGGGATGAGGACGGGTTGGTCTTCGATGCCGGGCCCGCCGGCGATGTGCGGATTCGGGCCCAGAACCTCGATCTGGGACAGGGATCGCCCGCTCAGATCCGCAAGCGGTTCGGGCTGGTACAGCATCTCCCGTTGCGGTTCGTCGCCGGCCCCGAGCCACGGCTGGCCGACGAAGAGGTTGACCGCCTCTACGACTGGAAACGCGGCGGTGACCACGACAACGGCCGTGTCAACACCAACAGCGCGACTCGCTCGGAAGTACGCGCGACGGTCAACAAGTCCGGTCACGCCCAAGACATCGTCACCGTCGAGCGGTTGGGGCTTCTGGAGATGAGTATCATCTGCAACCCTGACACCGACGCACCGGGGCTGCTGGCCGACATCGGCCGATTCATGCCATCGGAGCTACTCGCCGTCGTTCCCTGACCTATGCATCGTCGACATTTCGCTCTCCTGTCCGTGCTCGCACTGGTCGCTCTCGCCGGCTGTACCGGTATCCTCGGTCCCGAGGATGTCGACCCGTCACAGTTGAACGAGAACGCCAGCTACGACTGGGCGACCGAGACCAACGCATCAATCACGCTCAACAAGACCTCCTACCGGGCGGTGTACGATATCCCGGGCAACTCCTCGTTTACCATCTATAACCGCGACGACCTCGGCCGTGAGGAGGGCGTCCCGGTGAAGGCCTTGCGCTTTCGCTACGATAACGGGACCGTCATCAGCCCTGCGAATTCCTCGCTGACAGCCCAGCGTACCGGTAGCTCGACCGTCATCGGTCTCCCGAACAACAGCAGCGGCCAGGTCGCTTACAGCGCGCCACGACAGGGGAAATCGTTCTCGACGCCAGTGTATGCGAACGGATACACGTACACGGTGACTCTTCCGCCGGGCCGTCGTATCGGTATCCCGTTGCTGTCCCATGCCACGCCCGGTAGCTACGAGACAGAGACGGAAGCCACGACGAACCGGATGACTGTCACCTGGTCTGAGCCGGTGGAGTCACGAGCGGTACGGGTGCGGTTCTACCTGGAGCGTGATCTGTACATCTTCGGTGGGACCGCAGCCATCGCTGTCCTCATTGGAACCGCTGGAACGGTGTACTACTGGCGCCAGCTACAGGCGGTTCGCCGTCGCCGAAAGGAGGCCGGTATCGATCTGGAGGAAGAGTACGAAGACGAGGAGTTCGGGAACGACGGACCGCCGCCGGGGATGCCCTGATATCTAAGACTGGTGGCTGTACGTTCGTAAAGATATTCGCCACCCGGGGTGGCGATACGGGTCGACAGAACGAGTGATAGAATTCGGCTCGCCAGACCCCGGCGAATATCTATCAGTGTCGACCCGTATAGAACCGACCGTATGAGCGGCGGCGTCAACGTCCACCATCGAAGAGTTAACGACGTGCAAGGCTGAACTGATGGTATGGCAATCGACCCGGAATTCGAAACGAGTCGTGATGTCGTCGAACAGCACGAGGGTCACGATGTCTGGGGCCCCGTCGAGGAGCCCGAAACCCTCGGTATCCACGGGACCCACGTCGCCGTCGACTTCGATATCTGTTTTGCCGACGGCGCCTGTCTGGAAGACTGTCCCGTCGACGTATTCGAGTGGGTGGACACACCGGACCACCCGGAGAGTGAGATCAAGGCCGACCCGGCCTACGAGGACCAGTGTATCGACTGTATGCTGTGTGTCGATGTCTGTCCCGTCGACGCTATCGATGTCGATCCCGGCAGAGCAGGCCGTACCTGATCCTTGCCACTATAGGAGCCATTGCGGCTCAATACACACCCAACCGCACGACGGCGTTCACAACTGTTGTCGACTCACAGACTTCGTTCCTGATACGGTCGGTTGTAACGATTTACCGGTGATTTGCTGGGTCGGGTCTGGCAAATCCCGGTAATGGCTTACAACTGACCGTATGAGCCGACGTGGTCCCAGTCCGCTCTATCGGCGTGGTCAGAGCAGTTCGACACCTACCATTGCGAGCAGTATCGATCCGGTCACCAACGCCTGTGCGACGCCCGACGCCAACATTCCGACTGTCGTAACGAGCGCGGCTTTTAGCCCCTTCCGGGCGTCCTCCTGACGATAAAACTCGACGCCGAACACTGTTACCGCGACGCCGAGAATGACACCGAGCGGGCCGGTAACAAAGAACAGTACCAGGGCGACGACGCCCGCAAGTAGGGCTGTCCCGTTGGAAGCGCCACCGGCGCGGGCGGCGACGACACCGCCGGCGACATCGATGCCCCAGGTCACCAGCCCGGCGAGCACGAGCGCGATGAGGACGACCGTCCCCGGCTCGCCTGTGGCGTACCAGTAGGTGAAGACACCGCTGAGCGAGAGCAGCGCGCCCGGGACCTGTGGGACGAGACTACCGACAACCCCGGCGGCGAGCAAGAGGAAGGCCAACACGACCAGCCCTGTCTCGATGGTGAGGAACATTCGATACCTACGGCGATTCACGGTAAAGACAGGTCAACGTTTCGACCGCTGCACCCATCTTCTGCTTGCACTCGCGCTCGGAGACGAACCCCATCGACTCGGCGACCTCGTCCCACGGACGGGCCTGCAAAACCTTCCGGACGAGGAGACGTTCCTCGCGGTCTGACAGCGCGTCCGGGTCGGCCGGGGCCATGAGGTGCCGGAGCGAAAGGCGTCGGAACGGGGCTGGGTTCGTATCGAGGACGGACGCGCCGCTGGGGACGCCAGCGACCAGTCGCCACTCCCACGCCGAGAGTGGTGTGTCCGGTTCGGCAGCGGTGGCTCCGAGCGTCGCCCTAACTACATCGGGCTCGGCTTGGGAGAGTGCGTCTGTCAGCGTCGCACCGATGCGGTCAGCAAACCACCCGGCGTGACGCGTTGCGAGGGCGCGGCCGGCGTCGCTGCAGGGGTCCAGCATGACCGCCGAATACTCTCCGCTACGGTCGTTCCGGGATGTCGAGAGGTGGACCGTTCGGTAGTCGTTCGACGCCCAGAAATTGAGCAGCTCGGGCGTGGCACCGAAGCTCACGCCCATCCAGTCGACGCGCTCGGCGAACTCACGTCGCATCTCAGTCAACAACTGTGACCCCAGTCCACGCGAGCGGACCGCTCCGTGGGTCGCGATGCGGAGGACGCGCTGGCCGACGGGGGCTCCCGCTTCCCGGTCCCGGACCTGTGTCGACAAAACGTCCGGAATCATGTTCCCACGGACGCGCTCGCCCTCGTACATCCGGTCTCGGGCCTCGCTATCGAGGCCGCCCTCCCGAGCCAGAAGTGCCACAGCTACAACGTGGCCCTCATTGGTCAGCGCCCGCACGGTGAGGTTCGGAGCGTCTAGCAACCGTGCGAGGTCGGTCGGCTCTGTCCGGTAGTGAGCCAGCACAAGCAGGCCAACCACCTCACGGAGCAGATGTTCATCAGCGAGCAGGTCCGCAGACGAGAGCCGGCGATAGGTGGCGTTGTCGGGGCTCACATCACTGACCAGTTGTGCCGCCGGCGGTCGCGCGTCAAGCAGGAGCGCCCGGAACGCCCATACCTCCACGGGATCGGCGTCGGCGTACCGGATCGGAGCTGTCATTGATACGTTGGTGACGGTGTGATCAGACTCGGACAACCGGTCTCGGAACCGGACTGAGAACCCTCGGCCGGCGCCCTCGTAGCCGTGAACGGTCGTGGTGAAGGCCACCGACGGAGCCGAAAGCAGGGCGTCGAGCCGACGGACCGGCAGCGCGGCGGCTTCGTCGACGAACACAACGTCCGGGTCGTCTGGCATGTCAACCGCTGTTGCCGGTCGCTCGAAGCGGATCTGCCCGTCGTCGCCGTTCTCGGCCGCGACAGTCAGTCGGTGTGGCGTGTCGTCTCGGTCCCGTTCGACCGAGTCGCTAACCGTCGATAGTAGTGCCTTTGCGCGGGTGAACAGCTCGCCGGCGCTGCGGTACTGCGGAGCGGTCACGAGCACGTCGTGGCCCTGTCGGGCGAGGGCAGCGGCGGCTAGCCCTGCGGCGCTTGATTTCCCCCGTCCGCGGTCGGCTTCCACGACCACGGCCTGGCCTGGGGACGCGAGGGTCTCAAGCGCGTGGACCGCGTCGCGCTGATCAGCAGTTTGACAGGCAGCATACGTCGCCTCGACAAAGCTGTGCTCGTCCGGTGGATCTGGCGTCGGCCGAGAACGCTGCGGCGCCGGATCAGTCAGCCCGGACTTCTCGACAGTGTCGCCATCGTCGCCGACGGAGACGACCGCGATACCGCGGTGGGCTCTGATACTGTCGACCAACCGCTGGCGGAAGTGACCAGTTACCTGTTGCCGGTCGAACGGTGGCACTGCGAGCGACGTATCAAAGCCGTCTCGGCGGTCGGCCCAGTCGTCGAGTGGTGGCGTCAACAGGATGAGGAGTCCGCCGCCGTCGACTGCGCCGACGGCAGTCCCGAGCGCGTTCGGTCTGAGTTCCTCGTGGGCATCGAGGACGACAACCGACTGCGTCCGCCCGAGCAGTTCGACGGCGCGACACTGCTGCTGTCGCTCGGAATCGACCACTGGCTCGGGGCCCAATACCGCCGTCTTACTGCCCGGGATAGCGGCTGCCGAAAGCGCAGTGGCCGCCCGCTCGCGTGTCATCTGGGGGTCGCCAGCTAAAACAAGCACCCGACGCTCGTCGGCTCGTTGAGCCTCGGTACGTAACGCCCGGGCCAGTTTCATACCGGCTCTGGGCGGTCGGTCCGTATGGAACTGACGGAACCGCGATTCACTCACTGTCGGCGTCGGGTGACTCCGGGTGGGCAACACCGCCGAGCGGTCCGTCGGGCCCCTCGGCTGACTGGTCGGCACGCGACACCTGCATGGCACCGCTGGTCTCGTCGAAATGTACGTGTGTGTGGGGGTAGGCGAACTCGACATCGGCGTCTTCGACCAGTTCCGCGAGGTTGGTCTGGACCTTCGAGCGAGCCGCGAGCAGTGTATACGGTTCGGACACCCAGTAGCGCAGCGTCAACAGGACGCCGTGGTCGCCGTATTCGTTGATGTAGCAAGTCGGGGCTGCGGGGTATCGGGCGGCGCCGACCCGGATGTCCGGCCCGCCTGCGATGACGGTCTCGACATCCCGGGCCGCCCTCTCGATGAGGGTTCGGGCCTCATTGATGTCGCTCTCGTAGGTGACCAGCACATCCAGCGAGAGCCGCATCCGTGGGTCTTCAGCGGAGTAATTCACGACATCGCGGTCGCGCATCGATCCGTTCGGAATAACCAGAAACGTGTTGTCGAGCGTAAATATTTTCGTGTGTCTGAGTGTGATGTCCTCGACGAAGCCCCGCTGGCCCCGGTCGGCCAGTTCGATCATGTCGCCGATCTCGTAGGGCTGATCGGCCAGCAGGAACACGCCGGAGATGAAGCTCCCGACGATGGGTGCAACGACGACACCCACAACCGCGGAGAAGACAGCGACTGACAGCCCGATATCGCTGATTCGGAAGCCCCAAACACCCATTATACTCAGCAATCCGAAGAAATAAATTGTGGCCCGAGTCCCCCGTAGCGCCGTCCGGGTCAGGCTTGGCCGGCGGAACAACTGGGAGATACGCTGGCTAAACAGCCTGAGGAGAATCTGCGATCCAGCCCACGTCAGTACAATGATGATTCCGGTCGCAATCACGCGAGCGACCCACGGGTCGATGGGAATCGGCAGTAAGGAGACGAGCGCCTGCACCAGGTCCGACGGCTGACCGGTCCCCGCAGGTGTCACAGTCGATGACGGCTGCAACAGCGGAGCGAGACCGGTTTGCATGGGACACGTTGGTTGGTACGGCGAGAAAAGCGTTCCCATCGACAGGGGCTCACTCTATAGTGAACCCGAAATTTAGGCGACGAATACGCTACGGAAGCTACCGCCAGTAGCCGTTCTGTCAGCGAGGATCGATCGCATAAATCCGTCGGACTAGCGCTCGACTGGCTCCCACGTATCCGAGGTCACAGTCGCGTCCGGGTTGTCGACGGCCTCTACGATGAGGGCATCGGTAGTGTTCGTGCTGACTATTTCGACTTCGCTTGTGGCGCTACCGGGGAGCGGGGTCGGTGTTGTCCGGTCAGGGCTGGGGGTAACCGATTCGGACTGGTCAGGCTCTGTCTCACGTGCCACCACTGGAGCGCCCGGAAGCGCGAGCAGCATGGCCTGCAGCCCGGATCGGAACCGGTCGACGAGAGAGCTGTTTTCGGAGCCATTTCTGTCGATGTCCGGCCCGTCACCCCGCGGCTCGTTGAGGGGTATAATTCCCATAAAAATTAATGTACTTGACGGTACTAAACAGTTATTGTCGATCACACGTCCGGGGTCAGAGTTCGATCCGCTCAACGATCCGGTCGCCGTTTTCGTTGCTGTTGAGCGCCACGATGCGGATGCTCTCTTCGAGGCCCGAATCAGTTAGCTTGGCTTTCAGGAGGTTGTCGACCTGATAGACGCCGGCGGCGTTGTTCATCTCGATTTCGACCAACACGGGGTAGCCGTCGCCGTTGGTGAGTGACACTGTCTCGATAGCCTGACTGGAGACCGTGTTGATCCCGCGGCCCCCTCGCTTGTAAGGGATGCGCGAACGGCCCCGCTCCATATCCAGCGCGTCGGAA
Source organism: Haloarcula sp. (assembly GCA_028275075.1). GTDB lineage: Archaea > Halobacteriota > Halobacteria > Halobacteriales > Haloarculaceae > Haloarcula. The sequence continues at coordinate 7,472 of JAQCNK010000272.1, forward strand.
ACGCGGACAACGCCGGCTTCCAGTGTGAGGGGCTCTTCCTCAGTGTGGTGACAGAGGATGGCGTGAAGGACCTCGCCTTTGACCCGGACTCGCTCGGCCACATCGTAATACTCCGCAAGCAGTCGGTCCAGCAAGTCGGCAGCCAGCGGAATCGAGTAGTAGGGGTGTTTGTCGCGGTGAACGACGTGGCCGATGTCGTGCAAAGTCGCCGCGAGCGCGACGATAACCGCCTCGTCGGCCTCCGCAAGGCCCTGTTGGGCGGCGCCGTTGAATTCGACACCCCCCTGTTTGAGCAGATCATAGAGGCAGAGAGCCCGGTTTCGGACGATGCTGATGTGTTTGGTCCCGTGATCGTTATACTGCTTCCGGGCGACGGGGTTGACGTTCTGGGCTTTCAGATAGGCCTGCACTTCTTCGTCGGCGGCCAGCATCTCCAAGACCTCGTTAACCCGTCCATCGGGAAACGCGTGGTCGGCGTCGGGATGGTAAATGCGGCCGCCAACCTCGTCGTCGATTTCACTCATACCTATACCTTACAGGGCCAGCGCGAAAAACCCAGGTCGCACAGTAGCGCAGTCGGTGTATACTGTCGGCTGTACCATCACGGCAGCAATCGCCCAGCCCGGGGTGGGCGATTATCTCCACGTACGTACAGCCAACAGTATTAATCGTGACCAGCAGTGTCTCGGGCGGCCGCCACCACCTCATCGTAGTCGGGTTCGACACCCGGGTCGTCACTCACCCAAGCGTAGGTGACGGTTCGATCCTCGTCGACGACGAACACGGCTCGCTTGGCGAGGTTGTGGACGCCCAGTGCGGTGAAATCCATCGAGATGCCGTAGGCGTCGATTATCTCGCGATTACTGTCACTGACGAGGGCAAACGAGAGGCCCAGCTCCTTGCGAAAGGCGTTCTGTGCGAATGGGGTGTCGATACTGACGCCGTAGACGGTGACACCCGCGTCTCCAAACTCGGCGAGGCGGTCGTCGAACGACTCCATCTCGTGGCTACAGACGCTCGTGAACGCGCCGGGAAAGAACGCCAGCACGACCGGGCCGTCCGAGACGGCGTCGGAGAGCGTGATGTCGGCTACCTCGCCGTTCGCGAGTGGTGCGGTAAACTCCGGAGCCTCATCGCCGACTGAAATCATACGGCTATATCCGGGGTCGAGACAGATGAGTCCGGTGATCGCCGCGGTATCTCTTAAATAGCAGGCCGCACAAACGGTGGATATGCCCGACACGATGGAGGTCTACACCGGGATCGAGGTGACGGTCGAACACGTCTCTACGCTGGCCAACGGCGGCGCCAGATTCAATATCACGGCCGAGGACGGCCGAAAGTGGCAGATCGACCTCACTCGGGGCGGCGAAATGGAGGTCGTGACGACTTGGCGCGATGGAACGCTCGCTGACCTCGACGTGCCAGACTGGCTCGACGATGTCACCGCCCGACTCGTCCAGCAGTAGCGCGGCGCTGGCCCTGTCATCTCTGTCGGCTGTACCAGTACGGTCGCATTCGACAGTGATGACGGACAGACGGCTGTTGGGAAGAGCTGTAGCGTCCCCAAAACGCCGCGATTAGCGGTTTTTCACGTCAAAAGCTGTTCAAAAATACACGGCCAGACAAAAAGACTATAATAGCAACCACATAAGGTCTCATTACAATGTCAGGGACCATCGTACCACTGTTCCCAGGGGTGCCCGGCGGGGTTGAGCTACTAGTCATCCTCCTCATCGCTGTCCTCCTGTTCGGCGCCAACAAGATTCCGAAGCTCGCTCGCTCGACCGGCGAGGCCATGGGCGAGTTCCAGAAAGGCCGAGAGGAAGTTGAGCAAGAACTCGAAGAGATTCGCGAGGGTGGGGCGCCTGCCGACAGCGAAACCGCCACAACGGACGAGACAGTTGACGCTGCGGCGACCGACGAAACGACGACCGACAGCAATAACTGACCAGCTTTCTTCAGACCGTTTTTGAGTCTCGCTCGGGCGTGTGGCCTAGTGGACAAGGGTGAGGGGTTCCTAACCCCTAGAGCGCGGGTTCGAATCCCGCCACGCCCGTTACCGCCGAGCGACAGCGAGGCGTGTAACGGCACGGAGTTCGAACCCTGCAAGTCGCAGCGCCGAGCGAAGCGAGGCGAACGTCTTGCTCCGGTTCGAATCCCGCCACGCCCGTCTCGTTCGTTTCACTCACTCGCCGCTATTCGACGATAACGGCGCCGCGCATGCCGAACCCCAGATGCGGCGCGCAGTAGTAGAGGTAGGTACCGGCCGACTCGAACGTGTGGTCGAACTCGTAGCCTGCTTCGGTACTCTGCTCGCTCTCGAAGTCGCCCTGTTCGTGGACCACGTTGTGGCCGTTTCCGTTGCCAGTCCAGACCCACGTCACGGTCGTCCCGGGCGAAACGCGGATAGCCGGCGGCGCGAACGCGAACGCACCGCCGTTACCCTCGGCGCCGACATCGACCGTGACGCTGTCGCTGTCAGTCTCGTCCTGAATCGTGCCGTCGTAGTTCGACGTCTCGTTGAGGTACTGGTCGACCGCCTGTTGGGGACTTTCCGTCGCAGTTGGGGTACTCCCGTCCGAACTGCTACAGCCTGCCAGAAGCCCCGCAGTCGTGGCCACCGTGGCGCCGAGGAACGTCCGCCGACCCATATCGCGTGTCATAGTTCCAGATGATAGGTGGAGCGTCAAAACGCCACTCATTCACGACGGGGCTCGACCGATATCTACGTCCTTCTACGGGTCGACAGAACGACTGATAGAATTCGGCTCCGCAAGACCCCGACGAATATCTATCAGGGCTTCTGTCGACCCGTATCGGACGTGGGTTCATGACCGTAGAGCGCGAACCCGAAGGCATGCGAGGTGCTAGCCGTGACGGTATGGCTTCGGGGTGACCATCTGGTCCGACATCGTGGGCCGTTGGCTCGCCGGCCGGACGAACCCCTGTTGCTCATTGAGGCCGAGTCGTTCGCTCGCAAACTACCCTATCACCCGCACAAATTGACGCTGATCTTTGCGGCGATGCGGCAGTTCAGGGACACGGTGGCCGACGCCGGCCGAACAGTCCACTACCGGCAGGTCGAATCGTTCGGCGAGGGTCTGTCGGCCCACTTTGCAGACCACCCAGAGGACCGACTGGTAACGACAGCGCCACAGACCGACGGCGCCCGCGAGCGAATCGAAGCGCTCGTCACAGAGGCCGGTGGAAGCGTTGAGTTTGTCTCAGATGAGCGGTTTCTCTGCGAGCCAGCGCAGTTCGACGAGTGGGCCAGTGACGGCCGCTATCGCCACGAGGATTTCTATCGGTTCATGCGCCGCGAGACGGGGTATCTCATGGCCGACAGCGACCCTATCGGTGGCGAGTGGAACTACGACGACCAGAACCGCGAGACGCCACCCGAGGACTGGACCCCGGCTGAGCCACTCAGCTTTGACCACGATGAGGTCGTCCACGCTACCGCCGAGTGGGTCACAGAGACGTTCACAGGCGGCTACGACGAGCCACCCTACGGCGGGGAGTGGGCCGAACCAGAGCCCTTCCGCTGGCCAGTCACACGTCGGCAGGCGGTGCGGGCACTGGACCACTTCGTCACACACCGACTGGCTGACTTCGGGCCCTACCAAGACGCGATGCGGGGTGACGAGTGGGCGATGAGCCACAGCCTGCTGTCGACATCGCTCAATCTTGGCTTGCTGTTGCCTGACGAGGTCATCGAGCGCGCTATCGAAGCCTATGAGGACGGTGTTGCGCCGCTCAACAGCGTCGAGGGGTTCGTTCGCCAGGTGTTAGGCTGGCGGGAGTTCCTTCGGCACGTCTACCGCCGGGAGATGCCCACTCTCTCGACGGCCAACCAACTGGCGGCCGAGGAAAAACTGCCGGAGTTCTACTGGACCGGCGACACCGACATGGCCTGCCTCTCGGATGTCATCGACGGCGTTCGTCAGCGGGGGTACTCCCACCACATCGAGCGTCTGATGATACTGGCGAACTTCGGGCTCATTTACGGTGTCGAGCCTGCACAGCTCAACCGGTGGTTCCACGCGGGTTACGTCGACGCCTTCCACTGGGTGACGACGCCCAATGTCGTAGAGATGGGACTCTACGGTGCCGGCGTCTTCGCGACGAAACCGTACGCCGCCTCCGCGAACTACGTCGATAAGATGAGCGACTACTGCTCGGATTGTCCCTACTACAAGACCAAGACGACCGGCGAGAGCGCGTGTCCGTTCAACGCGCTGTACTGGGATTTCTTGGATCGCAACGAGAGTTCGCTGCGATCGAACCACCGCATGGGACTGATGTACAGCCATGTGGACAACAAAGGAGACGAGGAGTGGGCCGAGATACGCGAGCGGGCCGAGGAGATCCGGACGATGGCCCGTGAGGGTGAGCTGTAGCGAGCGACCGGCGAGCGGTCCCGCGACGGTGCGCAACGGCGACCAATGGGGCCACGAGCAGTGTCGGGAGTGGGCGGGCTATGGCTGTTGCCAGCCGTCGAGACGGTCACCAGATAGTTCCGGCAGTATTACTCTCCGCTCTCGCGACTGCGCATCTCATGGCGGGTGAACTGCGGCGTCCCTAGTGTTTGCCCCTTCGACTGGCGGAACGACCATGCAAGAATCAGGTTGGCGAGCCCGGTCACTCCAAGCGCGAGCGCAGCCGATGGCACCGTCGCTATGGCGTAAAAAAACGCCGCCACAGGAATTCCCGCGGCCGCGACAAAGCCGACAAGTAGCCGCAACGCCATCTGTCGGGCGAGGCCGTCACCGTCTTTGAGCACGGTCGCGAGCGTCAGCTCCCCGCGCTCGGCGATATCGAGCGCCCGCTCAGCAGGGGACGCCGCCGTCACGAGCGAGCTGGCGCCACTTGTCACCGCCTTCTGAATTTCCGTTCGGATGGCTGTCCCGGCGCCCACTTCACCTTCTGCCATCACGTAGTCGGTAATTATCTCGATGAAGTCGAACTCGGGGTCGAGCGTGCGGCAGACACCCTCCAGCACTGTCGTGACACGCACCACGAGCGCCAGATCCTGTGGCAGACGCATCGGGAACTCGTATAGCTGGCTCTCGAACTGGCCGACTAGCTGTTCGACCCGGTACTCGGAGATCTCCTCGCCACGGAACTGCTCGATGACGATTTCGAACGCCTCGGCCATCACCTCACGGTTCGCAGCCGGATCCAGGGCCCCCATCGCGACGAAGGCGTCCATCACCCGCTCAACGTCGTCACTCGCAAGCCCGACGTAGAACTCCAGCAGCTGATCGCGGGTCCGAGATCCGAGCCGACCCGTCATCCCGAAATCGTAGAAGACTAGCGTGCCATCCGCCTGCACCGCGAGGTTCCCGGGGTGGGGGTCGGCGTGGAAACGGCCGTCCTCGACGATCATCTGGATGTACACCTCTTCGAGCCGCTGGACCAGCTCCTCGCGGTCGATGCCCAGCGCGTCGATGCGGGCCACGTCGTTTATTTTCACCCCGTCGAGATACGTCATCGTCACGACGCGGTCAGTCGAGTGGCTCTCGACGACATCGGGGATCGCAACGTCGTCCCTGTCAGCGAAACTCCCGCCGATCTCCCGGAGCATCCGGGCTTCGTGTGCGTAGTCCATCTCTTCACGGATGGTAGCCGCGAACTCATCGCTCAGGTTTTCGAGGGTGTAAGCCTGTGCGGGATCCGCCCCCCGAGCGAGCAGTGGTATCAGCGTCTCCAGCACTCGCAGATCGGACTCGACGCGCTCGCGGATGGCTGGCCGGAGCACCTTCACGGCGACGCGTTCGTCGCCTATTTCGGCCTCGTACACCTGTCCGAGGGACGCGCCGCTGATTGGGTTCGTGTCGAACGTATCGAAGCGTTCGTCGACACTGTCGCCCAGTTCTGCTTCTAGGAGCGGCTCGACAGCCGACCACGGCGCCGACGGGACCCTGTCTTGTAGCTCCGCGAGGACCTCAATGTACGCTGCCGGCAGCGCGTCGGGTCTGGTCGACAGCATCTGTCCGAGCTTGATGAACGCGGGGCCGAGTTCCACAAACGTCGCCTTGAGCCGTCGCGCTCGTTCGACGCGCTGCTCGCGCTGGATGTCACGGGAGCGACCGAAGAAAACGAACCGCTTGCGGTCCCTGGCCCACGCCCAGACGAACGGGACGAACTGCCAGGCGACGACGATGGCACGCCACAACGCACGTAGGCGAACACCCAGACCGGACGGTCGACGGCCCCTCGACGGCTCTCTCGGCTCGACCGGCTCGGACTCACTCACTGGAGATAGCTCGGGGCTCAGCGCAAATGAACGTACTGGAAGCTTGTTACGGGCGGAGACGCCCGAGCAGTTCGTATACGGGTCGACAGAACGATTGATAGAATTCGCCTCGCCGGACCCCGGCGAATATCTATCAGGGCTTCTGTCGACCCGTATAGTCCTCGTCGGGCGTGTACCGGCGGAAGGTGAGGCTGTTTACCAGCACCGAGACCGACGAGAGCGCCATCGCCCCGGCGGCCAGTGCGGGCTGGAGCAGCCCCAGCGAGGCCAACGGAATCATCACCGTGTTGTACCCCAGCGCCCAGAAGAGATTCTGCGTTATCTTCTGGAGGCTGGCCTCGGAGATGCGGATGGCCTTCAGCACGTCGGCGGGGTCGTCTCTGAGGAGGGTCACGTCGGCGGCCTCAATGGCCACGTCGGTCCCCGAACCGATCGCACAGCCGACCGTCGCCGTCGCCAGTGCTGGCGCGTCGTTGACACCGTCGCCGACCATCATCGAGTGGCTGCCGTCCGCTTGGATCTCCTCGACTGCGGCGGCTTTCTCTTCGGGCAGGACTCCCGCCTGAACGTTGTCGGGGTCGATACCGACCTGCGTCGCCACTGCGCGGGCGGTCCGCTCGTTGTCGCCAGTTACCATCCAGACATCTAATCCCCGCTCGCGGAGGTCGCCGACCGCGCGCTTTGCGCTTTCCTTGACGGTGTCCGCGTCGGCGACGACGCCGACGAGGCGGAAGTCGTCGGTTCCCGAATCCGCCAGCGCGACAAGCATCGCCGTCTTGCCCGCCCGTTCCAGCGCGTTCATGCGATCCTCGATGGGGTCGGTGTCGACGCCATTGTCTTCGAGCAGTTTTCGGTTGCCGACTACCACCTCGCCGTGCTCGGTGGTCGCTTTCACTCCCTGTCCGGGGACGTTCTCGAACGCCTCCGCGTCGGCAAAGTCGACACCGCGCTCGCTGGCGCCCTCGACGATAGCCTCGGCGAGGGGGTGTTCGCTACCGCTCTCTGCGCTGGCGGCAAGTTCGAGAACGAACGCTTCAGTGCGCTCAGTCCGCTCTCCGAGCGCACCGCCGTCTGTGACCGCCTCAGCACCGCCGTCATCGGTCGCCGGACCGACCACCTCTACGTCAGTCAACTCCATCGCACCTTCGGTCAGCGTCCCGGTCTTGTCGAAGACCACAGTGTCGATGTCCCGCACCGTCTCGAGCACGTCGCCACCTTTGAACAGGACACCGTTGCGCGCGCCGATCGTCGTCCCAACCATCGTCGCCGCGGGCGTCGCCAGCCCCAGCGCACATGGGCAGGCGATGAGTACCGCTGAGGCGAACACGACAACGGCAAACTCGCTCACGCCGACGGCTGCAGGGCCGCCGGCGGCGAGTCCCCAGATAGGCAGGGTCGCAACGAGACCGGCGAGGGCCTCGGGGAACAGCGCCCAGATGGCCGCCCATAGCAAGGCGTTGGCGATAACCGCTGGGACGAAATACGCCGAGATGCGGTCAGCGACGTTCTGGATGTCGGGCTGGCGTGACTGTGCTGTTTTCACGCGCTCGACGATCTGTTGGAGCGCCGTCTCCGAGCCGATCTTCGTTGCTTCGACTTCGAGGACGCCGTTCTGGTTCACCGTCACGCCGATGACCTCGTCACCATCGCTCTTTTCGACGGGGACGGATTCGCCCGTGACCATCGACTCGTCGACGGCGCTACCGCCATCGCGGACCACACCGTCCGTGGGAATCTTCTCCCCGGGACGGACTTTCAGTCGGTCTCCCACTGCAACGTCGGCCAGCGGAATCTCCTCTTCGGTGCCGTCCTCCCGGACGACTGTGGCGGTGTCGGCCTCCATCTCCAGTAGCTCACGGATAGCCGCGCCGGCCTGTGACTTTGAACGGGCCTCGAGATAGTTGCCCAGCGTGATGAACACAAGGATGAACGCGGCCGTATCGAAGTACAGCCCCGTACTGGCGATGAGGCCGAGCAAGGCGACGACCGAATAGCCGTAGGCCGTCGACGAGCCGAGTGCGATGAGCACGTCCATGTTGGCCCGGCGATTCTTCACCAGAGCCTTGTACGCGTTCTCGTAGAACGGCTTGCCCAGGGCAAGCTGGACCGGCGTCGCGAGTGCGAACTGGACCCACCCCAGCGGCGCGCCCAGCACGGTCTCCTCGAACAGCCCCAGCGCGAGCAGGTGGTCGGCCATGAACACGAGCAAGGGCAACGAGAGCGTCGCGCCGAAGAGTGTCAGTCGACGCTGTTTTCGCATCTCCTCGTTTCGGGCGGCGTCGCGGCGGTCCGCAGATGAGTCCGCCTCGTCGCTGCCGCCGGTTTCGTCCTCATGAACCGGCGAGTAGCCGGCGTCCTCGACAGCAGCATAGATGTCTGACGGTGACACCACCGACGGCAGGTAGGTGACCTGCGCCTCGTCGGTGGCGTAGTTCGCGTCGGCGTCGACGACGCCCTCGACTCGTCCGAGCGCTTCGGTGTTCGTCTGTGCGCAGTTCGAACATGTCATGTCCGTGATGCCGATAGTCATCGTCTCGGTGTCGACGCCGTAGCCGGCGTCGTGAACGGCGTCGACGATCTCGCCGAGTGACACCTGCTCTGGGTCGTATGTCACAGTCCCCTCGTCGGTTGCGTAGTTGGCATCGACCGACGAGACCCCCGCTAACGACCCAACTCGGTCCTCGATGGTGCCCGAGCAGTTCGCACAGCTCATTCCCGTCAGTTCCAGGCGTATGGTTCGGTCGCTCATCGTAGATACTAGTACGGCCTGCTTATTGATGCGGTTTGTCCATCTGTTAATTAGGCGTGAACGGCAGTAGAACTTCGAATCAAAAGTAAACGGCCGGAGAAATATGCAGACACAAACTCAGAACGGCAGTGCGTTCGCCATCGCGGTGACGGCTGTCTCCCACAGCGAGAATCCGACGAGTGTCTTGAGTGCGAAGTCGGCGGCGAAAAACAGGAACAGAGCAGCGCCGACAAAGTGCGCTTTCCGGATGTCGAACCGGTGGGAGAACCTGTGGAAAAACAGCGCGTTCGCGATGCTGACAGGGATAATGGCAAGCATCTCCCCGGTCCAGATAGCCGTCCCGAAGGCGGGATACTGAGCAGCCAATGAGATGGTGATGAGTTGGGTCTTATCACCGAATTCGCCGAAGGCCATCATCGCGAAGATGGGCAGGAAACCGCCGAGCTTGTTCGGCACCTGTCGGTCAAGATATGGGATGCGAACGTCCAGTTCGCCGCCGTCGCCTATCACACCCGTCGCCGACTCCCGGTCGGCGGGGTTTTTCGCCGGCACACTGCGCAGTAGTAGGTACGCAAACAGGAGGAACAGCACTGCAGTCATCGCGTCGAGATAGATCCCCGGGAGGAGTTCGGTGACAGCGCTGCCAAGCCAGATCTCCAGTGCCGTCCAGCCGGCGAAAGCGGTTCCGGCCGCTGCGACGACCATCGCCGGGTGGAACCGCGTCGACAGCCCAGCGATGATGAACTGCACTTTCTCGCCCGGAAGCACGGCGAGTTGGGCGCCGGCAGCGATGGCGACGACGCCGATCCAGGTGGCCCCGCTCACGCTTCGCTCACCTCTTCTGGGGCGTCTCCGGGGCTCCGAACCTGGATAGCGTCGGCGATGTGGTCGGGTAGCGACACCGTCTCGCCGTTGTTGAGCCTGACCGTTACGATCCCGATTGGGGCGACCTCCTCGACGACGAGTTCGACGCCCGGACGAACGCCGACCCCGTCGAGATACGTCAGCTCTTCCGGGTCGCGGTCCCGGACGCGAGCGACCAACAGGTGGGTTCCTTCGCCGTGGTCGGCCAGCGCAGACGCCGGGATGTCGTCGATTGGGTCCAGCGCGTCGCTGGGAATCGGGTCGCCGTGAGGGTCGACCTCCGGATCATCCAGCGCAGCGGCGACCCGACGCTCGAACTCCTCGCTGATGTGGTGTTCTAGAATCTCGGCTTCCTCGTGGACTTCCGACCAGTCATAGCCCAGCTCTTCAGTGAGGAACGTCTCCAGCAGCCGGTGGTGGCGGATGACTTCCAGTGCGACTGTCTTTCCCTCAGGTGTAAGTGTCACTCCCTTGTACTTCTCTCGCTCGACGAGTTCTCGGTCGGCGAGCTTCTCGACCATACTCGTCGCCGTGGGCGGTGTCACGTCCAGCGTATCAGCGATGGTGGACGTCGCCACGGGTGGCTCTCCGTCACGTTCGAGCCGGTAGATCGCCTTCAGGTAATCCTCCATCTTCGCGCTCAGCATGCGTGTATTTAGATACGTCTAACTGAAAAGCGCACTGCTCTCAAAGAAAGAGATTCACCCACACGCCGTTCGCCAGCACCAGTCACGATAGGTCGTCTGTGTAGGTCTCACGTCGCCCGCGGGTTACCAGATAGAGAAACAAGTAGCCTATAGCGCCCACTACGAACAGTGCTGCCGGGATGAGAAAGGGGCCAAAAGTCGATATGAGGGTATCGAGGATTGCCAGCAGTAACATGGTATCACTTTCGTCGCCGGCCACATAAGCCTCGCCACCGAGCCGAGAATGGACAGTCTCGTGCCAGTCAAT
>JAQCNK010000273.1 GCA_028275075.1 Haloarcula sp.
CTCGAAGACGAACGTCCCGTCTTCCTGTACTTTCTCCCCGTCGACCTCGATGAACGAGTCTTCGGACATGTCCACGATCATGTCGACGTGGACTGCGGAGTCGTTCTGTTCGTTCGCCTCGCCGACAGTGGCCTCGTAGGCGCGGCCGACGGCCATGTGGACGGTGTCGCCCATCTTCTCGTCGAACAACATGTTGTAGGTGAACCGGTCGATGTCGCGGTTCATCCCGATTCCCAGTTCACCGAGTCGGCTCGCGCCCTCATCGGTTGCGAGGACTTCCGAGAGCAGGTCCTCGTTCTTCTCGGCACTGTGTTCGACAACCTCACCCGCCTCGAAACGGAGAGAGACGTCGGTGATCTCCCGCCCCTGATGATACAGCGGCTTGTCGAAGAAGACCTCGCCCTCGACGCTGTCGGCAACGGGCGCGGTAAAGACTTCCCCACCGGGGAGATTCTTCTCGCCGTAATCGTTGAGCGTCGGGTTGCCGGCGATAGACATCGTCACGTCGGTGGTCTCGCCGGAGACGATGCGGACCTCCTCGGCGGGATCGAGAATCTCGACCATCTGGGACTGATGCTCCCGTACCTGGTCCCAGTCCTTGTTGACGGCGTCCCAGACGAAATCTTCGTAGGCCTCGGTGGACATCCCCGCAAGTTGGGCGTTGGCCGCCGCAGGATACTGGGTGAGACACCATGGCTTCGAGAGCCGTTCGGAAAGGAGGGGTTGCATCGCCTGCTGGTAGGCGGCGTTGGTCTCGGGGTCGACATCGCTGGTCTCGGTGACGTTGGCCGACCCCCGGATGGCGATGTAGCAGTCCATCGCCTCGTAGAGGGCTTCCATGTGGTCGGGGGTCTCGAACTCGTCGCGGTTTTTCAGGAAGGCACGCTGGTAGCGCTCGCCCAGACGATCCTGAACGACCAGCGGGTTCGCGCCGCGGTCGGCGGCGAGTTCATGCAGCGCGACGACCAGATCCTCGGCGACGGGATGGGCGTCGATGACGAGGTCGTCGCCCTCGGAGAGGTCGATCGAGTGGTCGACGATGACTGACGCGTGTTCACGGATTCGCGGGTCCATAGCTATGGGTCCGGCGTCGGGCTCAAACCACTTTCGCCGCTCGCCACCTAATACTGCCGGCTATAACAAACTGAAGGAATTCGCCATCCCGAGTGGCGAATATCTTTACGAACGTATAGCCGGTAGTATAAGACGCACCGTCACTTTTCGCGACCGCCCTCCATCCCTTCTTTGAAGCCGAGGATGGACCGGCGAATCATCAGATACATGAAAAAGAAGAAGCCGAGCACGAGCGCGAGAAGCACCCACGTGAACAGACCGACCTCGATCATAGACAGCGGTTGTCCGCCGCCGGACATAGAGGTTTCGGGGCGCTATGGTTCGACTGACAGACGGCTCACCGCGGCCGTGTGACTGTCTCGAAACTGTCGCCGTCGGGCGAGCACAGGCGGACCCGAAGCGACCCCTCGGTCGCGTCGAGTTCGGCGTGGGCCGGGCGATACCGCCGCGGGTCGGCGTAGCTCCCCGGGTTCACGAGGAGTCGACCGTCAAGTTCGCCGATTTCGGGGCGGTGGGAGTGGCCGACGACGATGATATCGGCGTTTTCTTGGCGAGCCAGCACTCCGAGTGCGGTGTCTGAGTGTCGGTGGCCGTGAACCACGAGGATCTGATATCCCGCCCACTCGACGGTCGTCTCGGCGGGCAACCGCTCATGCAGCGCCGGCCGCTCGTTGTTTCCGGTGACGGCCGTGAGGGCGGCGGCCTCGGCGTCAATGGCGTCGTAGACCGCTTCGGTCGTGAAGTCGCCGGCGTGGATGACGTGGTCAGCGTTCCGGACTGCATCGAGTGTCTGACCGGTGAGTCGGTGGTCGTCGGTGCCGTGGGTGTCGGAGATGACGGTGAGCATACGGTTCCGTACGTCTCCAGACATAAAGCCAGAACCACTTTCAGCCCGCCGGGTGAGTGGTCGGTAATGGCAGGCAGTAAATCAGTCGTCATGGCCGCGCTCGTCGCCAACGGAGCCATTGCTATCCTGAAGTTCTTTGGCTTCCTGCTTACAGGGAGTGCTGCGATGCTGTCGGAGACCTACCACTCCATCTCCGACACCGGAAACCAGGTGTTCCTCCTTATCGGTATCCGCTTTTCTGGTCGGGAGGCCGACCGACAGCATCCCTTTGGCTACGGCAAGTCACAGTTCTTCTACAGCTTTCTCGTCTCGGTGTTCCTGTTCGGTATCGCGGGCTGGGAGAGCCTGAAACACGGCTACAGCGAACTGACCAGTCATGGCGGCCACGGCGGGCCCGAAGCGGGTGAGGCCGTTAATTTCCTCTTTCTCAGCTTCACGCCGCCGGCGTGGCTGGACCCGCTCATGGTCAACTACACCGTGTTGACCGGCGCGTTCGTCTTCGAGACGTGGGCGCTCTACAAGGCCCGCGCGGAGATGCAACGGCAGATGGAGCGCAACGACTGGGGGAG
>JAQCNK010000279.1 GCA_028275075.1 Haloarcula sp.
CTGGCGGAATACATGATACTGTCTGCGGCAAATCTGGAATCGGTACCCAAACAGGTTGCGATGGCGACCGCAACCGCGTGGCTATGCTCATTTACGACCGCATGGCGAACGCTGATCACGGGCGGTGGTCCAAGACCAAGCGAGACAGCATTGATTATCGACGCCAGTGGCGGCACTGGGCACGCTGGTCTCTAAATGGCCGACTGTATTGGTACTGAGACGTACACGATGACATTTACTGACTGAAATGCCCAGCGGGTTCAGAAGTGGGCTACAGTGGTGATCAACTACATTAATACATCCTCAACAAGATAGTAATCAAACTTATAGATGGTCGTGGCGTTGACCTCATCACTGATTCCGTTGGCGAGAAGATATGCCAGCAGTCTATCGGTTCGCTGGCGACGGGCGGCCGATCGTGATGTGTGGTGTGACCCCTAAACCAGACCCCGACATTGATATTTGCTCTGTCTACCAGCCCCACCGCCGAATCCTCGACACGCCGATAGGAAATCAAGAGGACTTCCGTGTCACCAGACGCCTGATCGCCAGAGGTGATGTGAGTGTCGTCATCGACTCTGTACTCCCGTTGAAAAGCTGCTGATGATCCCGATACAATCGAAAACTGGGAAGATGTTCCGAAGGATCGTCGTGACGCCCAAGGGTTACCGACTCTATGATGAAGGACGTCGGCCACCGAAGATTTTAGTGGTACGGATCGATTTGTAGATGCGATGTCTCAAAAAAGCGCCAGTGAACAGTCGCTGGATCCGTACGAATATCGGCTCACCGACACAATATCGATAGACGAACCTTGGGACCTGCTAAATAGATTCTCGCAACTCGAGCGCGTCTCGGGGACCGAAGACGAACAGGCCGCTGCTGAGTACCTCATCAATCGGCTGAAGACCCTTGGGGTAGATTACGAGCGCTACGACCCCGAGCTCTACATCAGCCAGCCCCACACCGCGTCGGTCAGCGTCGATGATGGTGTCTTCGAGCCTAGGCCGGTGAAGACCGTCGCGTTCTCGGCGTCGAGAGCAGTGACCGGTGAACTGGTCTACGTTGGCGAGGCTGAACAGAGCGATGTGGGCGCCGACGACGGGAGCCAGTACCACGCGGTGAACGTGACGCGACCCTACGCCGATGTCGGCAAACTGGACGGGAAGATCGCACTCACCGCTGCGGGGAGCCTTTCGATTCGGGCAACCCGGGTGCTCGAAAAGAAAGGTGCAGCGGGGGTGATCGCCATCCATGAGCACGAGCGCGAACCGCACGACGGCATCGCTACTTCCGTCTGGGGCGGCGCACCTCCCCACGACGAGAAGGAGCGGATTCCGGATGTCCCCATCGCCAACGTCACGCGACCTGACGGCGACGAACTCCGATCATACGCGGACGCCAAGGAGTCTCATGAGGTGACGCTGAAGACTGACGTGACGACCGACTGGATGTCGTGTCCTATCATTGAGGCGCGCATTGAGGCTGGCGCCACCGACCCTGACAACGAAGATTTCGTGCTGCTACACGGCCATTACGATTCGTGGTCCGTCGGTATCGCGGACAACGCAACCGGTGACGCCGGCCTACTGGAACTCGCCCGGGTCTTCGAAGAGCACAGCGACGAACTCCAGCGTGACCTGCGGGTCGCGTGGTGGCCGGGCCACTCAACCGGGCGCTACGCCGGATCGACATGGTACGCTGACGAGTTCGCGATCGACATCGCGGAAAACTGCGTCGCTCACGTCGATATGGACAGCCCAGGGGCGAAAGGCTCCACAGAGTACGTCGACATGGCATGCTGGATGCCGGAGATGCATGACGTGGTGTCCGGCGCAATTGAGGACACCACCGGCGCGCCATACAGCGAGAACCGCCCCCGTCGTGCCGGCGACTACTCATTCAATAATCTCGGCGTTTCGGGCGCGTTCACGCTCTCCTCAAACATACCCGCCGACGTGAGGGACACGATGCGCTGGCATACCGTTGGCGGCTGTGGTGGGAACGCCGACGCGTGGCATCTCAGTACCGACACCATTGACAAGGCGGGCAAGCCTGAATTAGTGCGGGATATTAAGATGTACGCAGTGGTCGTCTCGCGGCTGCTCCGGCCGGACGTGCTCCCTCACGACCACGCGCGGAACGTTGAGCGCCACCGTTCGGTCGTGGCGGACTACGACGACCTTGCGGGCGAAGCCTTCGACTTCGGTCCCACTCTCAACGCGCTCGACGATCTCGGCGACGCTGTCGACGAGTTCTACGACGCCGTTGAAGACGGCGAGGTTGACCCCGAGACCGCGAACGAGACGATCAAGACGCTTTCACGAACGTTGACGCGGCTCAACTTCGTCAGCGACGGCCAGTTTGAGCAGGACCCCGCGTACAACCGACCGCCGTACCCCCGTTTTGAGAACACGTCACTATTTGAGATGTACGACGAGGACGACGATGAGTATCGATTCCTACAACTCGAACTGGAGCGGGTACAGAACGACGCGGTGTTCGAACTGTCGCGACTCAAAGACGAACTGCCGAACTGACGGCGCAGAAACGGCGGGCTAATCAAACAGCACGTCGTTGAGTTCAACGCCGAGCCCCGGGCCCTCAGGAACCGGCGTGTCTGGCGCGCGGCTGATCGACGTGCCCACCGGGTCTTCCGCAATAAGATTAGCGCCCAACTCTGCCGCCGAGGAGATCGCCGGGAGCACCGACGCGATGTGGAGGTTCGCCGCGACGCCGAGGGAGGTTTCGAATGCGCTGATCAGCGTCACCGGCACCCCGGCATTGGCCGCCAGTTCCCCCATCCGGACGATTTCGACTAGTGACCCCGCCTTGGCGAGTTTCGCACAGAACCCCGAGACCGCCGACGGCTCCCGTGTAAGCTCGCGTACCTCTGTGGTGTCGTGTATTGCTTCGTCGGCGAACACCGGCACCCCGCGGTCGGTCCGAAGCGACCGGAGATCACCGACGGCGTCGGCGGCCACGGGCTGTTCGTAGTACTCGATGAACGCCGGCCGCTCTATCCGATCAATCGCCCGGCTGGCCAGTTCGTAGGACTCCCAGCCGGTATTCGCGTCGGCGCGGACGAACACCTCATCGGGGTCAGCTCTCTTGGATAGCTCCCGTGTAACCGCGTTGATCCGCGCGGCGGAACTGTCGAGGTCGCTGGTCACCTTGATCTTGAACGTCCGGAACCCCGACTCAAAGGCATTGACGACGTTTGACGCGACGGTTTCCGCCGGGAGCGCCCCGGAGGCGAACGCGAGAGGGATCGATCCCCGGCGGTGCTGGCCGAGCAGCTCTCGTAGCTGAATCCCGAGTTGCTTCGCTCGGAGGTCAAGGAGCGCCATCTCAACGCCGGCGCTCGCACCAGGGTTTCCGGGAAGCCGGTCGGTCA
>JAQCNK010000281.1 GCA_028275075.1 Haloarcula sp.
CGGTTGGCGACGATAGCGTCGACCTCAACCCCCTCTTTTTCGAGTGCGGCTTCGACGCCCCGGTCGAACCCACCGGTGAGGATCGCGACGTAGACGCCGGCCTCTCGCAGCGCCGCGATGACCTCGGCTGCACCGGGACGCAGTTGAACCTCGTCGAAGGCGGCCTGTGCCTGCTCGTTTGGCAGGTCCCCGAGCAGTTCACAGCGCTGGCGCAGGCTCTCGGCGTACTCGATCTCGTTGTTCATCGCGCGCTCGGTGATATCGGCCATGTCCTGAGCGGTGCCGTTCTGGTTACCCAACAGCACGGTCATCTCCGAGTCCGAGAGAGTACCGTCGAAGTCAAAGGCGACTATCATTGCCCGGTGATTGCGCCGCGGGGGTTTCAAACTATCCGGTTTTAGACTGTTGGACTGTCCGGTACCGTCGACGGGTCGTCCGTCGCTATCTCGACTGCGGCGCGGAGATGGCCGCGGAGCTCTAAACGTGACGACCGACGGTGTCGGCACTAGTGCGGGTCGTACGCCGCGATGTCGAGTACCTCTCTCACATCCGGATGCCAGAAGTGCTTCTCCGCGGTCGCGAACGTCCCGCCGTGTTCTACGGCACTGGCTGCGATGAGCGTGTCCGGGTGGTCCGCCGGGACTCCACGTTCGAGGAGCTGATCCTGCAGGTCGGCGGCCACCGACGCCGTCTGTCCAGTGACGGAGAGCACGTCCATCGATGACGTGACCGCCTCCCGTATCGTCCCGACATCGCCGTCGATGTAGCCGTGGACGCTCCCCATGTACGCCTCGTAAAGCACGATTCCGGACACTGCCCAGGGCTCGGCTTCCCGGTCGCGAAGAAATTCCTTCGCGCACGTTTTCCCGTCGAGATAATCACTCAGGAGGTTGTTGTCGAGAACGAGCATCAGGCGTCCTCGTCGATGTCGTCAGCGAACCCGCTCCGCATCTCCTCACGAATTTTTTCCATCCCCTCGCTCGTCTCGGTGTCTGTTCCGTCGAGCGCACCGAACCCAACCCACTTGTTGGTCTCGGTGAGCCGCATAATAACATCCTCGTAGCTTTCTCCCTCTCGTTTCAACAGTGTGAGCCGCGCTTTGGCCTCCTCGGAGAGCCGAATCGTCGTCCCACTCATGCATGTGTATACGTATCTGTATACAATAAGTACACCGACACCCCCTGACCGCGGTGTCGTCTGGTCCCGCCACCGGAGTTGCTATGGCTTCGGCGGCGGTCCATCGTAGGCGCCCATATCTTGGTAGAAATTCAGCAGTGCGAACTTCAGTTTCTCTGGAGCGATGTCGACCATCTCCGTGCGTTCCGCAGGTGGGAACCGACCTCTGACGGCGTAGTCGTGCATTTCCATCTCTGCCGCTTCCGTGTAGCGTTTGTCCAGAAGGATTCGCGCACCGAAGTCATCGGGCGAGCGGACCACCCGACCGAGCGCCTGTCTTGTCTTGCGGATGGTCGGAATCTCGACGGCATAGCGCCAGCCGGCCTCGTCGCCATCGACGGGTTTTCCGTGGTCGGTCTCGCCGAACGCAGTCTGATAGGCGTCCTGCACCGCCTCCATCCGGTCGTCTAAGTGGGGGTACGGAACGCCAAGCACCACGACGGTCCGGGCGTCGTCGCCGTCGTAGCTCACGCCCTCACCGAGAGTGCCCCACAGCGATGTAAAGAGGACCGCGCCGTCGTCGTCGGTGAAGGCCTCGCGAAGGTCGCGGGCCTGTTTCCCCGATTCGTCCAGATATCGGGTTCCGCTGACCGCCACCATCTGGTGGTAGCGCTGGGCCTCGCTGTAGGAGGGACAAAAGACGAGCGTGTTGCCCGGCGTAAAGCGGATGATATCTTCGAGTGTTCGGGCGATGGTCCGCTGGGTCTCGGGGTTGTCCCGTTCGCTGGAAAACAGCGCCGGTCCGGAGACGGCGTAGGTCCGGCGGCGCTCCTCGGGGAACTGGTCGCCGTATGCCATCGTCACCGGCTCATCGAGCCCGATTACGTCCTCGGTCACCTCGAACGGCCGAACGGTGGCGCTCATCAACACAGTGGCGTGCAAATCGTCGAACAGTTCGCGGGTCACCTGCTCGGGGATGCAGGTGTACAACTCCGCGCGGCCATAGACCTCGCTGGCCGACTCGTCGCGGCGGACACTCACGACTGGATACTGCCCGGTCGCGTCCGAGTCGGAGAGCCAGTCGGCGAGAAAGCCTGCCGCCTGTAGCGTCTGGCACTCTTTGCGGGTGTCCAGCTTCCCCTCTTTGAACTCCGCCTCGTAGCGCTCGTCCAGCTCCCGACCCAGGTCCAGCGCGAGGTCGACCTCCTCGTGAAAACCCGGGCCGCTGTAGGCCTCAAAGAACGAGAGGGTGAGGTCGTCTTTCCGGTCGTCGTTGGCGATAGTGATGTCGTCCCAGTGGGTGTCGATCGCTTCCCTGTCGCCAAAGCCGAAACTCTCCTCGTAGGTCTCGACCAGTGCATCCCGGAACGTCGTGAGGACGTTGCCGGCGTTCTCCGCGCGGCTATCCTCGACGCCCGACAGCTCCTCGATGGCTTGGTCGAGGGTGTTTTCGGTGAGGGTCCGGCGGGCGTGGTCCCGGGCCGCCGACTCGACGTTGTGGGCTTCATCGAAGACGGCGATAATCTCCTCGGGATCCCGTCCAAGCCAGCGGAAGAACTGCTCGCGGATGGTCGGATCGAGTAAGTGATGATAGTTACAGACGACGAGGTCGACCCCCTCCATCCCCTCCTTGAGTAATTCGTAGCCGCACATCCCTCGGTCGCCGGCGTACTCGTACACGTCATCGGGCGTCCGCACATCGTCGTAGAGCCACGCGTAGAACTCGCTGGTGTCGACGGTCAGATTCCGGTAGTAGTGGTCACAGGTCGAGCGTTCGGTTTCGAGTTCCTCCATTTCCTCCTGTAGCTCGCGTAGCTCCTCGACGACGGCGTTGCGGGCTTCCATCGCCTCACTGTCGCCCTCCTGGCCCGCCGCCAGCAGTTCGCCCTCGCGGCCTTCGAGCTGGGCGATATCGCTCTCCACGTCGACGAGTTCACGTGTCGTATCGCGCAGCGCCTGACACGCTTCGTAGTCCACGTCGATATGACACATCGACCCCTTTCCGCGGAAGACGACCGCGCGCAGTCGCTCCTGTTCCGTGATCGCACGGGCGTCCTCGACGAACTGTCGCATCTGCTGGTGGACGTTCGTCGTGATGACGACGGTCTTGCCCGTCTCGCGGGCGTGTTCTAGAGCCGGGACCAGCGACGCCAGTGTCTTGCCCGTCCCGCAGGCCCCCTCGAAGAGAATATCGTCGCCCTCGCCCAGCGCTTCGTAGATGCTGGCCATCGCCTCGCGCTGGTGGTCGTATGGCTCCTCGAACGGGAAAAAGCGCAGATAGCCGTCGTCGGTCGTCACTG
>JAQCNK010000291.1 GCA_028275075.1 Haloarcula sp.
AGTTTCAATATAGCCGCCCGTTTCCGGACAGCCGCGCCGGTTGGTCGTTCGGACGCAACTCTTGCCCGCCGCGTCGCACGAAAGTTTCTCCCCACTCCTTGCCTTCGGTATCTCCATGGACCCCGACAGCGTCGCGGCGCTGCGTGCCGTTGGCGAGCGCAACCCACACATCGGCGCCGATGGGCGTGTCCCCCACGGTAGCAGCGATGAGTCCGAGCTACTGGATTTCAGTGCGAACACGAACCCCCAAACCCCGCCGGGAACACGCGAGGTGTTCAACGCTGCCTTCGACGCCGCTCGCTCCTATCCCAACGATGACTATCCGGACTTTTCAACAGCGGCGGCCGAGTTCGTCGGCTGTGACCCAGAGAACGTAATCCCGACTGCGGGCGGGCTCGAAGCCATCCGGCTGGCTATCGAGACAACCGTTCGAGCGGGCGACTCCGTACTCCTGCCCGCGCCAACTTTCGGCGAGTACGCCCGGGAAGTGCGCCTGCAGGGGGCTGAGCCGACGTTCGCCGACCACGATTCCATACTGACCGAGGACCCTGCCGGCCACTCGATGGCCGTGGTCTGTAACCCAAATAACCCGACCGGGGAGTGCGCTGATGCCGATACGCTCCGTGCCTTTGCCGACCGCTGCCAGGCGGCCGGAACGACGCTGCTCGTCGATGAGGCTTTCCTCGGCTTCACCGACGAGACCTCACTGGCGGGTCGTACGGGGGTGGTGGTCGCACGCTCGCTGACGAAACTGTTCGGCCTACCCGGGCTCCGGATGGGCTACGCCGTTGGCACTGGCGACACGCTCGACCGACTGACGACCGCGCGACGCGCCTGGTCGATGAGCGCGGCCGCGGCCGCTGTGGGGGCGCACTGCTACGGCGCCGACGAGTTCGTCGCTGCGACCAGAGCGCGCGTCGACCGCGAGCGCGAACGGATGCGTGAACGCCTCGAAACCCGTTTCGACGTCTTCGACTCGGACGCCCCGTTCCTCTGTTTCGACACCGTTGACACCGAGGTCGACGATCTGCTTGCGACCGCCCGCGAGTCGGCCATCGCACTCCGGGACGCACGCACTTTCCGCCGACTCGACAGCCACGTCCGCGTGGCTGTTCGACTACCGGTAGAAAACGACCGGCTGCTGGGGGTACTGGGTGTTTGAAACGGCCCGCCGGGGCGGCATCGCCCGACTTCGCCGTGCGGGAGCGCGCTGGCTCTCGACGGCCTGGGACGGTGGGTACTGCGACTCGGACGCAGCCTACAACGTCACTGTCCCGACCGGCTTCGATCGTACCGACCTCGACGACTACCGCGAGCAACGACTCGCCGACGCCGGATTCCCGGTCGGCCCGACGCTGTTAACCGGCGTCGAAATGCGTCACGCCCGCGTCGCCACCAGCGGTCCAGTGACTGTCCTCGCGACGGCGGGACTCTCGAACCCGGCCGTATTGCCGGTCGGTGGTGACGGCGCGACTGCCCAGCAGCGTGAGAGCGACGAGAGCCGGCCGTGGCGACCCGGGACAGTCAATATCATCGTCGGCGTCGACCGGGCGCTGGACGAGGGCGCACTGGCGACGCTGCTCGCGACCGTCGTCGAGGCGAAGGCGGCGACACTGCTTTCGGCCGTCGACGTGCCCGGCACTACCTCGGACGCTGTCATCGTCGGCACCGATCCGAGCGCCGAACCCGCCGCGTTCGCGGGCAGTGCGACCGAGGTGGGGACGGCCGCGCGGGCCTGCACGCGCGACGCTGTGGTGTCGAGTCTGGACGCTCGATACGACGATGGCCCGCCAGCGCCGGAGACTGCGGCGTACGGTGTCGTCACCGACCGCCAAACCGATATCCGTCCGCCCTAAGCACCCTGTATGAGCGACAACACTGCCGGCCCGACGGCCGAGCCGATTGAGCCGAGCGCCCCCGAGGAGTTCGGCCTCGTGCAGGTCTGGTGGGGCGACGGGAAAGGCAAGACGACAGCGGCGCTGGGGATGGCGACCCGCGCGGTCGGCCACGGCTACCGCGTCCACCTCCTGCAGTTCATGAAAGGTGGGACTGGAACTGTCGAGGATGTCCGCGGCGAGTACAACGCCATCGCGGCCCTGCCGGGTTTCTCCTACGAGAACGCCGGCCACTACGGCTGGCACGGCTTCATGGACGGCAGCGACGACGACGAGCACGCGGCCAGAGCGAAGGGCGCACTAGAGCGGGCCCACGAGATTCTCGACGCCAGCGCCGCGGCTGACCTCACCGACCCCCTCGACGCCGACGGCCAACCGGACGCTGGCGTCAACATGCTCGTCGTCGACGAAATTATCTACGCCGCCAACCGGGACCTCATCGAGCCCGACGACGTGATCGAACTGATCGAGGCCAAACCCGACGACCTCGAACTCGTCCTTACCGGCGGCCACGAACCTCCCGAGTACGTCTTCGACCACGCCGACCTTGTCACAGAAGTGGGGAAGGTCAAACACCCTCTTGAGGCGGGACACCCGGCGCGGAAGGGGACGGAAT
>JAQCNK010000294.1 GCA_028275075.1 Haloarcula sp.
CCGTCCTCCCGGTCGTCGTTCACAGATACTGGGAGCGTCCCGATCACGGATGAGTACATTTACTGAGATAGCCAAAGTCAGACTGACGGTCTCGTTTTGAAGACGCGTATCCTATACTGCCTGATCACAGCTACGTGCGAGATACGCGCATTGTATCCATCACGCCGGTTCTGACAGATAGACGTTCGTTCGAGTTCCGTGGTCAGGGCAAACAGCCCACCGAACTCATCAATCGACGGTTGACGGATTACTAGATGAGGTCTGTGAGGTGAATTATGTGGATACTGTAGGTTGTCCAGGGCCCGTTCCGTCGACAGCTACCGGCTCGGCTGCCCTGACAAGGTCTGCTGGTCATCGTCGCAACGTGGGATGTGCTCCTCGCCACCGAACCATCGGATGAAGACGCCACGGCGAGAACGGAGACGCTCGGCAGTCGTCTCGCCGATCTGATCACGATCGGTGAGTGTGGTCGCGTACTTTTTGTTGCAAATACGATTTCTTTATTCAGTCCGCGGCGTGATTTTTCGTGCCGATTCCTTCGTCTCGCATGAGCTATCTCACCCAGTAATCTTTGTCTTTTCTTCTGATTTCAGACACTGGTCTGACCGGGGTTCAACGGGCTTCACCCGCAGTTCACCGAGGCCGTACTTCGAGTGACTGCCGACCCGGAGGATGCCGCTCTTAGCGGTCTCCACCGGGCGGTCGCCATCGTAGGCGACCACCTGCCCGTGGTCCACGGTCTGGAGTGTGTATACCTCTCGTTGTTCCAGCACCTTCTCCTCGCGTTCACGGAGATTGCGGCGGTCTTCTTTCCACCACCACGGGACGTTGTGGTCGTGAGCGTTCGGGTACTCCGACTCTAGCACGAACGGCGTCACGAGTTCGAGGATGAACGCTTCGCCGTCTTCAAGACGCGAGTAGTCCAACGCCTCCAAGTCCACCACCTGCGTATCTTTCAGCCGCGTGATGCCGTAGCCGTAGTTGCGCTTCCCGCCGAACTGGAGGCCTTCCAAAGCCCGCTCCTCAATCGGCAGGATATCGTCCCGGTCGGCGTGGAGGTATGCGTTGATGTACCACTTCGTCGTCTGCTGTTGCTTCCGGGCGCTGTCGGGCTTCCCCATGATCGTCTCGTGGGAGAGTGCCGGGTGGCCGCTCTGGACGCGGATGTCGTGGGTATTCAGCGCGTCTCGCGGCCGAGAATCGAGAAGCCACAAGTGCGACGCCTGCCGCATTAGGAACAGGTCGTCGTAGCTCCCCACGTCCGGGAGGCCGCTTCCGAGGTACGGCTGGATGCCGCTCTGTGAGTGCTCCTCGGGGAACGTCCCGAACTGACCGGGCACGAAGACGCCGTGACTCGCGTTCAGCTGCTGGTGGATATCGTGTGGGAGTTGCTGACCGAGCGCGTGCATGATAGCGTTCCCCGAGACGTAGTACGGGTGGCCGAGGTAGTCCATCTCCAGCTCCCAATGGACTTGTTGGATGCGCGTCATCGGTCGAACACCTCTTTGAAGTCCTCGATGTACCTCATTTCCCTAATTCGATGTCTTCAGTGAGTTGTTGATCCGACGTTTTGAAGTCCTCAATGTACTGGAGCGCGGTGGACCACGCGCCGATCCGGCGGAGGTTCGCGTCGAGCACCATGTCGTACTTGTCGTGACCGGCGTCGAGCGGGTGTGCGGTCAGCCGGTTCCACGTCGAAGCCCACGACCGCCACGGGTAACTCCCGAGACGGGATGGCGGCCGCCCGCCGGCGTTCTCGTCGATCCGCAGGGCGAACTCCTCGCCCGTGTAGACTGTTCGGTGGGGCACGATCTCCCCAGCACGGTCCACCACCAGGAGGAGATCGGCGAACTCGTGGCCGGCGCGGTAGTTGTCGAGTAGAGCCGCCACGAGTAGCGTGTGGTACTTCAGGCTCGTGTACGGGTAGTAGATGCTCTCGTTGAAGCCACTCGCCACGTCCGAGGTGAGCCACGCCTGATGCACCGCCTCTGGATTGGACCCCGTCAGGAGTTCGCTGATGGTCTCAGAGAGGTGCGGACGTGAGAACTCCTCGGGGTCGTAGTGGGAGTCGCCCGTCAGTAGCGAGAGGCGATAGTGCGTCTCGTGGTTGTCCACGGTCTGCTCAGGCTTCCCGTTGGGCCGTGAGAGCGCCGACGCGTCGCCGTCCGCGCCGTGCGAGACGGTCTGATTCACCGGGACGCCGTGGAAGGAGTCCGGTGCGTAGTCGTGTGACTCGCTGTTTAGCTTGTGGGCGTCGTGGCGGTAGACCGCGATCATCACGTCCTGACCGCCGTCGCCCTGGAAGTCGCTGAGGGCGGTGTTCTCGGGCATCTACGGCTCCTCCTCAATGCGCTCCTCAAGCGTGTCAACGAACGCTGGGCGATACTCGGCGGCCCACTGGTCGTCCTTTTCATCCATCTTGCTCGTGTTGCTCTTCCCGCGGTCGAAGACGCGCTTCAGTTCGCGTTCCTTGTACAGCGGATTGATGAGGTGGCAATTGACGATTCCCGCGCCGAAGTTCCGTGCGCCACCAAGCTGGTACATAAAGTCGGTCTTATGAGTATCGAGGAAGTCGATGCTTTCGGCCAGTAAGCCGATGAACTCGGGCTTCATCTCTCGGAAGGAGAGGTGCCAACAGCCGTCCAGATTGGCGACGGCGTCCACCTCTGCATTCCGGAGCGGATCCCGGTTGTCCTCTCGGTTTCGAGAGACGATGTTTCGGTTGAGCCGCCGGTAGTGTCCTTCTGCCTCTCCGCGCGTGTAGTCTATGCTATAGCGGACGGGGTTGAATTTGATCGGACGGCGCATCACCTTCCCGGGAACGCCACCGAAGCCGCCGAAGAGGTCGAAGACCACACAGCCATCGTCTTCTTTCGGATCGTCGGTGCACGCACCCTTCTCGTGGTAGCCGGCATCAAGATCGCGCTCGTAGACATCGCTCTTCATGAAGTTCGCGGTGGCCTCGCCGGGGTGACAGGCAGTGCCGTCGTACTGATGGACAATCTCCTCCATTCCGTGGCGGAGCCACCCGGAGAGGGGGAAGGCAGGGATGATGCCGCCGATCTGGTTCTGTGGGTCGTCAGCCTCGTAGTTGCCGTTCGAGGCGTGATGTCGGTCGGTCATGATGCTGTCGCCGACCACCAGCAGATCAGTCTGAAGTCGCACGAAAACGTCGTTGTCGATGTCTTCAATCATGGGTTTGTAGTAGATAGCGTGGCTCGCGCGTCGCTTCGATCGCCTCTGACGAGGGGGAGAAAACGCCTCCGACGCGAAACTCAGTGTAGGTCTCACCGTCTTTCGTACGGACGATACAAGCCGTCATGCTGGCGTCACTCTCCTCATCATCGGGGTCTGGTGCGATCACAAACGTATTCGTGCGTCTCATGATTCAACCACCTGCACCCGCTTGGGTTCGATAAATCGCTGGAGCGTCCCTCCGAACGGCGTGTTCACCCCCGTCCCCCGATGTGGAGGCCACTGGTTGGCTCATTCTGAGTCACAGTCGTGACAGACGATACGCTCGGGAAGCCCGACTCGGCCACAGACTGGACACTCGACCAACGGGGTCGGTGGCAGATTCTCCCACTCGCAGAGTGCGGCCCGGATGTGCTCTCGAACGTCGGGTGAATCTGCCCGGGTAAGCGCCTGTGCGAGGTGCATTCGGAGCCGTTCACGGGCCGTCATTCACCCTCCGGCCGGCCGTGCTAAGCCGTGATCTGTACGCTTCTGGAAATCGATGGCCCCGTCTCGACACTAGATCGGCCTGCTGTGGGATGTCTCGGTACATCGCAGGGCGGTCTGAAGCGACATCGTATTTAACGATAGAGTCGAATGCGCCGACTACTGACCGGCGTTTATCACTACGTATCCGGGAGTCGTCGACGGCAACCTCGAGCCCGAACGTCGGAGCGAGCAGGGCGATTGCCAGCTGGCAGGCGCGGTCGTCATCGGCATCCAGCCCCCAGTCGAACCCGCCCGGCGAGACCGGGTGAACGAACAGGTGTTTGTTGAGGAGGGTGTCGCCGGCGTAGACGAGACAGCCGCCGATGGTCCGCTCGCCGCGGTACCGTCGGGCGCGATGCGTGGATCGTCGATAGTTGGTTGACATCGGTGTTGGTGTGTCTAAATCGGGTGCGGGCCCCGTCTGGTTCGAGGCAATCAGGTCTCGATTCGCGGCGCGAGCATCCGGGTGATGGCGCCATCGCCGTCGGCGAGTTCGTAGGAGAGAATCAGCGGGAAGTCCTCCCCGAGGTCGAGCGTTATTGGTGTCCCCGCCGGGATCGTCCGGACCAATTTCTTCAGATAGTCCAGACTGAACAGTGTGCTCGCATCCCCGGCAGCGAGGACCTCGATGTTTTCACCGTCGAGTTCGAGCGTGACGGCGTCGATGTCGCCTTCGGCTTCGATGATGAGTGTATCGACGCCGGCCTCCATCCGGAGTCGAACGTGGTCGGCAACCAGATCGGCCGCTTTGACCCCTCGCTGAAGGGCATCGCGGTCGACCGTCACCGTTGCGGGCAGGTCGAATTCAGGGAGCGTCGGTTCCGCTTGGAGGGTTCTCGAATCGAGGCAGGCCATCGAGTACCGGAGTCCGTCGACCACGACGATCAGCTTTCCCGATTCCGGGTCGAGGAACAGCTGCACGAGGCCGTCTTTACTGGCGAGGCGGACGGGGTCGGCAAGCTGGTCGAGGCTCAGTCCCAGCGTCCCCGGGCTGGCCTCGAAGGACTCGAACGCCGCTACCTTGAGTTCGAGGTCGTCCATCGCGACGTTCGCGGAGTCGACCGCCCGGACAGTCAGGCCGTCCTCGGTGACACGGATTCGGGCCTCGTCGACGAGTGCCCGCAGCGAGGAGAGAACGGTCTTCAGGTGAGCGGCTTGGATCGTCGCTCGGAATGAGGCCGGTGGCTCGTCGGGAACGCCATCAGCAGGAGTTGTTTCCTCAGTCGAGTCCTCGTCACCGGGGCTCGTTGCCGATTCGGGGTGGTCGTTCGGCGCGGACTCACCGTCGTCGTCAGCCGGTGTCGGGGGCTCTGTTTCAGGCTGTTCGGGGGTGGGCTCGGGCTCGCGGTCCGGTTCGGTATCTGAATCAGTACTCATTGCAGGTGTGGGGACCAGCCGA
>JAQCNK010000300.1 GCA_028275075.1 Haloarcula sp.
CCCCGACCAGTATCGACGGCGCAAAGCCGATAGCCGCGAGCGGTCCGGTGAGCGACCCCGGCAGTGCGCCGTAGTAGCCCGTCGGCACCGGCAGGGGGCTGAGGACGTAGCCGACGAGGACGAAGAGGAGATAGGCGTTAGGCCGGCGCCTGGCCAGCTCCTCGCCTGTCGGCACCGGGGAGTTAGTGCCGGTCCACTTCAGCAGGAGTAGCGTCCCCTCGAAGAGACCGATCATCGTCACTGCGACCATCAGCGGCGCCATCCCAGTCGGATCCGGGCTGAAGACGAAGGCGATGGCCCCGAAGGCACCCCAGAAGTAGAGCCGGCGCTGGACGAGCCATCGACGGGTCACGATTCCCATCATGATGGCCAACATGACGAACAGCGGGATCTGGAAGACGATAGCGAAAAAGCCCAGCATCAGGATAATGAGGTTGAACGTCTCGCTCAGGCCAAATGCGAGATCGGCGGCGCGGTCGGAGTAGGCGATGAAGTAGTCGAACATCGCCCGCAGTACGAGGAAGTACGCGAAGGCGACGCCGACGGCCGCGAGCACCAGACTCGTCGGCACTGCAGCCAGATAGTAACGGCGCTCACTGGGGTACAGTCCCGGGCGCATGAACAGATAGGTCTCGTAGACGAAGACTGGCAGCGCGATGATGAGGCCCACCAGCGACGCGACTTTCAGCCGCGCGAGGATGAGTGCCAGCGGGCTGTAGACGTGCGGGCAGTCGGCTCCGGCAGGGCCGGCCGCCTGGCCGCCCTGCTGGACGTTGACGGCGACCCGCGCACAGTCATTTGCCGGCCCGTCGAGGAACGAGTACCAGAGAAAATTGATTAGCTCGTCGGAGGATGGTAGGGTGAGGACGGCGACGCCGGCCATCACGACCAGGACGATGAACAGCCGCGTGGCCATCTCTTCGACGTGGTCGGCCAGCGGCATCTCCTCGTCATCCGGGGCGCCGGATGGTGCTTCGTTCGACGTGGCCGTCGAGACGGGCTCGCCGGTCGGCTGGTGGGAGCCAGCAGCCGGCCCCGCGTCGCCCGCTGGCGTCGGGGCTGGAGACATCTCCAGACTCGGATAGACGTCGCTCTCGCGGCGTGGCACGTCCCAGTCGCGGTCGTCCCCGGCGGTCCCATCAGACATCTGTGACGGGTTTAGATGGAGTGTGTTGTAAACTTTCTTTTCGAGCGAGAGCGCTCGCGGGCCATGAACAAATTGATAACGGTTAGCCGGTTACCCTCAGGAGAGATGTCGAGCGCCATTGACGAGGACACCGTCCGAACGGTCCAGAGCGGCCGTGAGACGCTGGGCGCGATGCTTTCGTCCGCCCAATCCAACCTCCAGAAGGTGTTCATTGTCTTCGTCGCCGGCATGATCGGGACCATCTTGGCACTGCAGTACGGGGCTTGGGACCGCCTGCGTGCTGACCTGCTGTACTCCCAGATGGATCTGACCACCCAGCAGGCGACGAGTATCGTCGCCGTCACCCCCTTCGATGTCATTCTGTTGCAAGTGAAAATCGGGGCCGTCATCGGGATTCTGCTATCGGTTCCCCTGGTGGTTTATTTCGGCCGCGACGGGCTCCGTCGCCGTGGCTGGTGGCCCACCGAACAGATCCCCGCCTGGAAGGGCGCGCTGTTCGTCGTCACCGCGCTTGGGCTGTTCGCCATCGGGGTCGCTTACGCCTACGAGCTGTTTTTCCCGGTGATGTTTAATTTCCTGGCCAGCAACGCCGACGCTGCCGGCTTCACCCCGCAGTACTCTATTGTCAAGTGGTTCGAGTTCGTTTTCCTGCTGGCCGTCTCGTTCGGGCTGGCTGCCCAACTGCCCCTCATGATGACGGTGCTCTCGTACACCGGCATCATCCCCTACGAGACCTTCCGCGAGAAGTGGCGATTGGCCGTCCTGGGAATCTTCGGCTTCGGAGCCCTCTTCTCCCCGCCGGACCCGTTCACACAGATTATGTGGGCCATGCCGCTCTGTGGGCTCTACGGCCTCAGCCTCGCGCTCTCGAAGCTCGCGGTGACGGTCAAACGCTCCGGCGACCTCGTGAGCAGTCGCCGGGTCGCCCGACAGGAGTGGAACACCGTTCTCGGGGCGGCCGTCCTGAGCGGCGGCGCAGTGTATCTACTCCTGACCACGTCGGCCTTCGAGGCGCTCCGGGCTGTCGACGCCGCCGCGGCGCCCTACTCCGGACGCCTGGACGGGACCCTCGCCCGACCCGATCTGCTCGGGCTCTCGACGACGGAAACCGCGGTCGCAATCGGCGCCGTCGTCGGCCTCGCGGGCGCTGTGGCCGCGCTGTACTACCACGTCCTGCAGGCGCTCAATGAGAGTGCCGTCCCCGCCGGTCGGCGCCACGGCGATCCGACAGCTATCGACATCGGCGAGTTGAGTCCGTCTGCTGTCAGCGTCGCGCCCGAGGAAGCCTTCGAGGCCATGACCGAAGAGGAGGCGCTGAGTCTCGCTGATCAGGCGCTGTCGTCGGACAATCAAGAGAAAGCCCAAGCCATCCTCGACCGCTGGGACGCCGTCCACGAGGACAGCGACCCGGAAACTGCGGCTGAGATCGGGACGGGAGCCGACGCGGCAGCGAGCGGCCAGCCGGCGGACGATGACGACAGTAACATCTTCACCGCCACGACGGCCGGAATGGCTGACGCGTTTACCGACGAAGAGACCACCGAAGACGATATCGGCGGCTACTACTACGACATCCGGTTTATCCTCGATTCGCTGCTCTCGAAGGCGTTCTGGATACTTGGCGTGTTCGGGGCGGTGCTGGCCGGCGTCTTCCTCTTCCTCTATCAGGGCGGTATCGGCGCGGTCCGAAAGGTGTTCGTCAACCGTCTCCCCGAGGGGATGCAAGCCGGTGTGGACATCGTGACCCTCCACCCGGTCGAACACCTCGTCTTTATCGTGAAATTCTCGACAATTGTCGGCGCTGTCGCCGTGATTCCGTTGGTGGCGTACTTCGCCTGGCCGGCGATGAAAGACCGCGGGCTCGTCGTTGGCGACCGAAAGATTCTGCTGGTCTGGGGCGGGTCGGTGTTTGGCGCACTCATCGTCGGTAGCCTCGTCGGCTTCCTCTATGTCGCACCGGTGACTATCTCAGCCATCGCGCGCGACCAGTTGCAGTCCCAGATGATCATCTCCTATCGCATTAGCAGCTTCGGCTGGCTCGTGTTCTTCCTCACAGTCGGTATCGGCTTGCTCGCGGAGATCCCCATCACGATGTTCCTGTTCCATCGAGGCGGCATCGTACCGTTCTCGCTGCTGTATGGGCGCTGGCGGGAAGTCGTCGTCGGCATCGTCACCCTCTCAGCGGTGCTTTCGCCACAGGGCATATTCACCATGTTCCTCGTTGGCATCCCCGTTTCGCTGGCGTACCTGTTCGGGCTGGCCATCCTGTGGGCGTACACTCTGGGCGGCCGTCGAACGTCAAAGCGTCGTGGCGAGCCGGCCGATTAAGGGCGATGCGACCGATTTAAGCCCGCCGGCGATATGCTCAGGATATGCCCAAGATAAGCGTCGAAGTGCCCGCCGAACTGCTGGCGGACATCGACGACCACGTTGGCGAAGACGGGAAGTTCGTCAACCGCAGCGAGGCGATCCGGGCCTCTATCCGCAAAACGCTCGACATTCTGGACGACATCGACGAACGGCAGGGACGGCTCGATGACGAGCAATGAGGACCCGCTGCAGGTCGGCCTCATCGCACTGTTTGTCACAGCCCTGGTGGTTGCACAGGTCACCGCCTCGAAACTGCTGGCCTTTTCATTGCCCGTCTCGCTCCCCGTCGTGGGCGCCCAGCTAGTGATGCCCGGCTCGGCCGTGGCCTACGCACTGACCTTTTTCGCCTCCGATAGCTACACCGAGCTGTACGGTCGCCGGGCCGCGACTATCGTCGTTAACATCGGCTTCGCGATGAACTTCGTACTGTTGGGGCTGGTCTGGAGCACCATCTACGCGCCCGGCCTCCCGGCGGCTGCACAACCGATCGAGCCAGCAGCGTTCCGGCAGGTCCTCGCCGCGAGTACCGGCATCGTCGCCGCCAGCCTCGCGGCATACGTCATCTCACAGAACTGGGACGTGTTCGTCTTCCACGCCATCGGCAAGTTCACCGGTGGTGACCACCTCTGGCTTCGCAACATCGGCTCGACGGCCTCCAGCCAGCTACTGGATACGGTGATCTTCATCACCGTCGCCTTCGTCGTCTTCGGGAACACTTCCCTCGAAGGGGCGCTGGCGCTGATTATTGGGCAGTATCTCCTGAAACTCGCCATCGCGCTGGTCGACACACCCCTGGTCTATGCCGTCGTCGCCTTCGCCCGCGGCCGGGAGCAGGCTGGTCGCCCGACGCCGTGGTGAGCGCAGCGAACCGTAGCGAACGACGAACGGCCCCGTTATTCGGTCGGCTGCCCGAAGGCAAACCGCGGTTTCACATCGTCAATGTGGACTTCGACCGTCTCGCCCTGTTCGACGCCGCTGACGAAGACGGTGAACCCATCGACCTTCGCGATGCCGTCGCCCTCTTCACCAATGTCGTCGATAGTCACCGCGACCACATCACCCTCGCGAACGGGCGCTGTGAGGCGGTGTTTCGCGACGAGATACAGCTCCGATGAGGAGTCTCGCGAGGCGTCAGGGCGCACCTCTCGGACGTACTCAAACTCCGGTTCGATGTCGGCTTTCAGGTCCTGCAGGTCCTGCCCGTCGAACACCTTCGCGGCGAAGTCCCCACCGGAGTCCAGCAGGTCGGTCGCGACCTCGAAGGCCTGCCGAACCAGATGGACCGAGCGAGCGTGGTCGAGGTCGTAGTCCCCGCTCATATTGGGCGCCATATCCGAGAGCACCACGTCGACGGGACCACCACGGGCGTCGGTTCCGGCGCCGACGGCGTCGCGGACCGTCTGTTTCGTTTTCTCCTCGGTCATGTCGCCACGGACGTACTCAACGGTCGGTTCGGGGTCCTCGAGATGCTCGATGCGCTGGCGGTCGACACCGACGACAGTTCCCCGTTCGCCGACACGCTCGGCGGCGACCTGCAACCACCCACCGGGGGCCGCGCCGAGATCGACGACAGTGCGACCCTGGCCGAGCAGGCCGGCAGTCTCGTCCAGTTGCTGGAGTTTGTACGCCGACCGGGCGCGGTAGCCCTGTTGTTTGGCCTTGTTGTAGTATTCGTCTTTCCCGCTCATATGTATCTCACCGACTCCCACGATACGTTCCGACTGC
>JAQCNK010000028.1 GCA_028275075.1 Haloarcula sp.
GGGCTGGGCGGCCAGACCGGTCTCAACGTCACCGCGGAACTCGCCGAGGAGGGGGTCCTCGATGAGTACGACGTCGACGTGATGGGCACGCCGCTGGACACCATCTACGCGACCGAGGACCGCGATCTGTTCAAACAGCGCATGGAGAAGATCGGCGAGCCGGTTCCCCACTCGACGACCATCTCGCTCGACGAGGGCGAATCGGTCACGGATTTCGACGAGGAGGCCTTCCGCCAGCGCATCCAGGACGCCGTCGACGAGGTCGGCGGTCTCCCGGTCATCGCCCGCACCACGTACACACTCGGCGGCTCCGGCTCCGGCGTCGTCGACGACTTCGAAGAACTCGTCGAGCGCGTTCGCAAGGGGCTTCGACTCTCGCGTAACTCTGAGGTTCTGATTACGGAGTCCATCTCCGGCTGGGTAGAACTGGAGTACGAGGTCATGCGCGACGCTGACGACTCCTGTATCATCATCTGCAATATGGAGAACATCGACCCGATGGGCATCCACACCGGGGAGTCAACAGTCGTCACACCCTCACAGGTCATCCCCGACGAAGGCCACCAGGAGATGCGCGACTCCGCGCTGAAAGTCATCCGCGAACTCGGCATTCAAGGTGGGTGTAACATCCAACACGCCTGGCGCGACGACGGCACGCCCGGTGGCGAGTACCGTGTCGTCGAAGTGAACCCGCGCGTCTCCCGCTCCTCGGCACTCGCGTCGAAGGCGACAGGGTATCCCATCGCCCGCGTCACCGCGAAGGTCGCGTTGGGCAAGCGCCTCCACGAGATCGAAAACGAGATCACCGGGGAGACGACTGCCGCCTTCGAGCCGGCCATCGACTACATCGTCACGAAGGTGCCGCGCTGGCCCATCGATAAGTTCCGCGACACCGAGTTCGAGCTGTCGACGGCGATGAAGTCGACCGGCGAAGCGATGTCTATCGGACGGACGTTCCCCGAGAGCTTGCTCAAGGCGCTACGCTCTTCGGAGTACAACCCGGCCGCCGACTTCGACGAGATCCCCGACGACGAACTCGAAGCACAGTTCCTCGTCAAGCCGACCCCTGACCGCCCCTACGCTATCTTCGAGGCGTTCCTGCGGGGCTACTCGGTCGAGAAGGTGGTCGAGCTAACCGACATTCACGAATGGTACGTGGAGCGGTTCGAGGAGGTTGCCGACGCGGCCGAGGCGGCCATGGCCGGCGATTACGAGACCGCCGCCGCGGCCGGCTTCACCGATCAAGAGATAACCGCACTCGCGGGCGGGGAGTTCAACGACACACACGTCTCGTGGCTCCCCGCCGGGCTGGGCAGCGATGACGACGGGGAGGCCGAGATCGAAGCGGCGACGGACGGTTCGGGCGTGCAGATCGAGGACGTCGAGAGTGAGACGGTCCACCGCGACTACAAGCTTGTCGACACCTGCGCCGGCGAGTTCGAGGCGACGACGCCGTACTACTACTCCACCCGGGACCCCATCTCGGGCATCGACCGCAACGAACTGCTCGTCGACCCCGAAGTCGAAAGCGTCGTCGTGGTCGGCGGCGGCCCAATCCGCATCGGCCAGGGCGTCGAGTTCGACTACTGTTCGGTCCACGCCGTCCAGGCGCTGGAAGCGATGGGTATCAACGCCCACGTCGTCAACAACAACCCGGAGACGGTCTCGACTGACTACGACACCTCCGACGGGCTGTTCTTCGAACCGGTCACAGCAGAGGAGGTCGCCGATGTGGCCGAGTCGACCGGTGCCGACGGCGTGATGGTCCAGTTCGGCGGCCAGACCTCCGTCGACATCGGCGAACCCCTGGAAGACGAACTGGAACGCCGCGGCCTGGACTGTGAGATTCTCGGCACGAGCGTCGAGGCGATGGACCTCGCCGAGGACCGCGACCGGTTCAACAAGCTGATGGACGACCTTGGCATCGCACAGGCCGAGGGCGGCACGGCCACCAGCAAGGAAGCGGCGCTCGAACTCGCACACGATATCGGCTATCCGGTGCTCGTGCGTCCGTCCTACGTCCTCGGTGGTCGCGCGATGGACGTCGTTTACAACGACGACGACCTCGAAACGTACATCGAGGAAGCGGTGCGTGTCTCCCCCGACAAGCCAATCCTGGTCGACGAGTTCCTGGCCGACGCCGTCGAACTAGATGTCGACGCTGTCGCCGACGAGGACGACGTACTCATCGGCGGTATCATGGAACACGTCGAGACCGCCGGCGTCCACTCCGGCGACTCCGCCTGCATGATTCCGCCCCGCTCACAGGAGATCAAAGAGGTCATGCCGCGCATCCGCGAGGTCACTGAGGATATCGCCGACGCGCTCGACACCGTGGGGCTGCTGAACGTACAACTCGCCGTGCGTGACGGCGAGGTCTACGTGTTAGAGGCGAACCCACGCTCCTCCCGTACCGTGCCGTTCATCTCGAAGACGACTGGCGTCCCGATCGCGAGAATCGCCGCCCGCGTCATGGCCGGCGAGACGCTATCGGAGATGGATATCGAGGAACAGATCCCCGAACAGGTTTCGGTCAAAGAGGTCGTCCTGCCCTTCGACCGCTTGCCGGGATCGGACCCGCGTCTGGGCCCCGAGATGAAATCGACCGGCGAGGTCATGGGTACCGCCGGCTCCTTCGGCAAGGCCTACCAGAAAGCGCAGATGTGCGTCGGCAAGGACATCCCGCTGGAGGGGACCGCGCTGGTTGATTTCGGGGTCCGTGGCTACGAAGACCACTTCGACGTGGTGGGCCTCGACGACTACGAGGACACCGAAGCCGTCGTCGAATCGATCCAGGCCGGCGATATCGACCTCGTCGCCTCGCGTGACCGCGACGTGCTCGAAGCCTGCGTCGAGGAGACGGTGACATACTTCTCGACCCGTGAGAGCACCGAAGCGGCGCTAGAAGCGATCAACTCCGACGAGCAGCCGCTGGCCGTCCAAGCCGTCAGCGAGCGGCCAAAGACAACTCGCGAGTGGGGCAGCGAGTAGGAGACACCGCTTCTGTCTCGGCTAGTCGATTGGTTTATTTCCGTCCACTCACGATTGGCGTGGCATGGATCGACGAACAGCGATTGCCCTCGGTGGCACGTATTTTTGTGGCGCGCTGGCTGGATGTTCGAGCACTGAGAGCACGGAGCAACAGACGCCCAAAAGCACAGCACAACACACGGGCACAGCACAACACACGGACACAGAACAGAAGAGAGAGACAGCGGCAACGTTGCAGACGAGTTTCGGTGACATTGCCGTGACGTTGCACGCCGACCGCGCACCACGAACTGTCGAGAATTTCGTCGGACTAGCGACGGGGGAGCGAGAATGGACGAATCCTGCAACCGGCAATACCGTTTCCGGGGACCCGCTGTACGACGACGTACTGTTCCATCGGGTCATTGATGAGTTCATCATCCAGACTGGTGATCCGCTCGGAACCGGCCGGGGCGGCCCCGGGTATACGTTTGACGATGAATTTCACGAAGACCTTCGTCACGATAGCGCAGGTGTGTTATCAATGGCAAATAGCGGTCCAGATACGAACGGCTCACAGTTTTTCATCACGCTAGCGCCACAGCCACACCTCGATGGTCGACATTCAGTGTTCGGGCAGGTGACAGACGGGATGGATGTCGTCAGCGAGATCAGCGCCGTCGAGACCGACGAAAACGACCGGCCGGTCGAATCAGTCTACCTCGAATCAGTGTCGGTCCAGTGAGCGTCTGGTGGTTCGTGGCTGGTTGCGATTGATAGGCGACAGGTCTCCGTTATCTCGCCATCGAGCTTGCGGAGCGCGGCTGCGAGCGTCGCAGGCGCGCCAGTAACCTGACGATGACAGAACCGGTGCATACGGATGTATCGGTGTTTGTGGTTCCACCCCGCTGGCGAGCGGTGAAGACCGTACGCTACGTTTCTCGTTATACGGGTCGAGAGAACGGTTGATAGAATTCGCCTCCGTCAGACCCCGGCGAATATCTATCAGTGTCGACCCGTTAG
>JAQCNK010000221.1 GCA_028275075.1 Haloarcula sp.
TGTCGACCATGGAGAGACACCGCCGGACGAGCAAGTCGAGCGCGGCGAGGACGCCCTGCCAGTCAAACTGTTCGAAGGACGGGTGCCGGGTGAGATCGTCGCCCCTCGCGGTGATGGCGGCTTCGGCTTCGACCCCGTCTTCGAGCACGATGGCACCACCTTCGCGGAGATGAGCACTGATGAGAAAAACGCCGTCTCCCACCGCGGGCGGGCGCTGGCGAAGTTCGCCGAGTGGCACGCCGAGCGATGAGCGAGCGCGGCACCGCACTCATCACGGGCGCTTCGGCGGGTATCGGGGCGGCGTTGGCCCGGGAGTTCGCCGCCCACGGCCACGACGTCGTACTGGTCGCGCGCCGCAAAGAGCGCCTCGAACGCCTCGCCAGTGAACTCGAAGCCCGGGGCGTGACAGCCACAACCATCGCGATGGACCTCGACGACGCGGCGGCGGCGATAGAGCTCCACGAGGCGGTGAGCGAGCGTGGGCTGGACGTTGATATCCTCGTCAACAACGTCGGCGTCGGGACCTA
Source organism: Haloarcula sp. (assembly GCA_028275075.1). Lineage (GTDB taxonomy): Archaea > Halobacteriota > Halobacteria > Halobacteriales > Haloarculaceae > Haloarcula. Next base: position 528 of record JAQCNK010000221.1, read on the forward strand.
CGGTCCGTTCGCCGACAGCGACCTCGACGCAGAGCGGACCCAACTGCGGCTTAACGTCGTCTTGCCAGTCGAACTTACCAGGCTGTTCATCGACGAGTTACGGGGCGGTGGGAAGCTGCTGACGGTTGGGTCGATGGCCGGGATGGCCCCCGGCCCCGGGCTGGCGACGTACTACGCGAGCAAATCCTACGTCAACAGCTTCACCCAGGCCATCGCCGAGGAGCTACGGGGTGACGTCGGCGTGACGCTGGTCTGTCCCGGCCCCGTCGACACGGAGTTCGCCGACCGGGCGGGGATGGGTGAATCCACAGTGGGGGCGATCAGCTCCAACACGCCCGAGAACGTCGCCTCGGCAGCCTATGACGGCCTTATCGCCGGCGAGACGGTGGTCGTTCCGAGTCGGGCGATGCGGGTGGTGGACCTGTTGTGTCGGATCGCGCCCCGGTCGGTCATCCGCCGGGTGGCCCGGTGGGCAAACAGCGGTCGGTAGCGGCGAACTGAGGGCGGACCGCGGTGCGTGCATCTGCAAGTACTGATACGTCGGATGATCCGCACCGTTTGTGCCGGCAGTGCGGCAGAGCGGGACCGACCTGTTCGCGGCCCAGCGCCGACCATCTTCTGACAGCGAGGGAATCCCGCCCTTCCCGTGAGTGACGAGTGTGCCGACAACCTGTCGGAACCGAGGAACGAACAGGGCGGGAGGGAATCGCGTAAGCTCTGTGTCGCAACCCACCGGCTACACCACGTCTGACTCCCCAACAATGTTCAACTATATGAATAACTTTTATACAAATTCGAATTCATATGGTAATTGTGGAGCTTCGCCGTACCGCCGTCGTGAAACTCGACGTAGACGACGATTCTCACCACCTTCTCCAAGAGACGATAGACCGCTTCAAACAGGCCGCTCAGATGGTTGCAGACGACGGCTGGAACGGTACGGAAGACGGCTACATTGTCACGTCGAAAACTGAATTACACGACCGGACATACAGCGAAGTGCGCGAAGCTACCAACGAGTTGAACGCAGACCTTGTGTGTGCCGCTCGGAATCGAGCCGCCGACGCACTCGATTCCTGTGCCGAGAAACGCAAAGACGGCGAGGATCCCTCGAAACCACAGTTCACGTCGGAGTCGGTCGTCTACAACCTCAACGCGATTACCTACTACGACGAGTACGCCACGCTTGCGACCGTAGACGGACGTATCGAAGCCGAGTACGTCCTGCCCGACGAAGACGTGCCACCGACAACTTAC
>JAQCNK010000031.1 GCA_028275075.1 Haloarcula sp.
CTCTCTAAACGCGCTCGGGAGTACGCAGCCACGGTCATCAACGGTGAGGAGTGGCCGCTAACACCTGACCACGTTGATCTCTCTCGTGTGATTTTCGAGACCAGCACTCGCATGGAACGCCAGCACGGTGTGTGTTCGTACGACGGACACGGCCAGAGCACGATTCGTCTCTCGGAGACAACCTATGAGCGAGCTGGCTTCGAGGCACTGAAAGAGACCATCCGGCACGAACTCGTCCACGCCTATCAACAACAGACGACTGGCGTCAAGCCAGGACATGGCGAGTCGTTCATACAGTGGGTTGACCCGCTGGACCTCTCTGGCCGATGTAGCAGTCACTACGAGACACCACCGGAAGACTACAAGTATCGGTTCTACTGCACACAGGGATGTGGATTCATCGGTGGGCGACACCGCTGGAGCAAAGCCGTTGCTCGGGCGATCCGTGGCAGCCTCGTCTGCGGTGACTGTGATAGCGACCTCCGCGTCGACGGTCCAGATGGGACTCTGGAGGAGGTGCCCGAATGGCGGACCGACAAATCATTGGATGAGTACGACCTCCGATATGAATTCCACTGCACGAACTGTGGACTCATCGGCGGACGACGCCAGATGTGCAAAACCGTGCGTCGAGTCGCACGCGGCGAAACCGTCTGCCAGGAGTGTGGATCGTGGGATATAACGGTTCAAGATGAAGGTGGCGAGAGGGTCACACCTGCTGATCTCTGATCTCAGTGGCCGACAGTGCCCCCGCAGGTAGGGTTCCTGTGAGGGTGATTTCGAGCAAGGTTTGGCCGAGCGAAACGATGTGGTCGATATGGCTACTGGTGATGACCATGACGAGATTCCCGTTGCCGAAATCCAAGACAGCGTCGAGGACTGGCTGACGCGAAATGACCCGCTGTCACGAGCGGACTTGAACACAGTTGAGCGGAAGTTCATGCGGACAATTGGCGAGCCGGCACGCAGAGACAGTCAGTTACCGGACGGCACTAAGGTGACGAAGAAAAACCCACACATGCGGATCGCATCCCCCGATGCATTCGGTGTGTTCGCCTACGAAGAAGACACGGTCCTGATCGAACTTGACGAGACAATCGACTGTGGCGAGATACTTGGCTATCCAGCAGGTGACGATAGATTTGTGCCCGTGATCCTCTGCGTCGAGGGACCGGCTTCCCGGGCCCATGACCGAATAGAGGGGTGCCTCACCACCATTGGACCGCTGGCTGATGGTGATCTGGCGATCTGAGCAGCCCGTTATACGGGTCGACAGAACGATTGATACCATTCGCCTCCGCCAGACCCCGGCGAAATCTATCAGGGCTTCTGTCGACCCGTATAGTCAGTCAGAAGCCGAGTGGCCGCGCCCGCTACAGGTCCGCGGCGTCTTCGATGGCGTCGGTGAGTGCCTGAATGCTCTCGACGGTGTGTTCGCCCATATGGCCGATTCGGAACGTCTCCTCGCCCAGTTGGGAGCCGTAGCCGTTCGAGAACACCATATCGTGTTTCTCGGAGACCTGTTCGATGGTCGCAGCGACATCGATGCCCTGCGTGTTCTCGATGCAGGCGACCGTTTGGGACTCATACCCCTCCTCGGGGAACATCGCGAAGTGTTCGTCGGCCCACTCGTGGACGTACGCCATCATCTCCCGATGGCGCTGGTCGCGGGCCTCGTGGCCCTCCTCTAGCATGTGTTTCATCTGCTTGCGGTAGGCCAGCATTATCGGGATGGCAGGCGTCGAGTGAGTCTGACCCTTCCGGTCGTAGTAGTCCAGACAGCGCTGGAAGCCGCCGTACCACGACGCTTCGTCTTTCTCGAGTTCGCGCTCATACGACTCGTCGTTGACGACACAGATAGCGAGCCCGGGCGGCATTGCGAAGGCCTTCTGTGACGAGGCGAAGATGACATCGATGCCGTGCTCGTCGATGTCGACGTAGTCCCCGCCGAGACACGACACCGCGTCGACGACAAAGTAGGTGTCGGGGTACTCGTCGACGACGTCGCCGATCTCCTCGACCGGGTTTCGCACACCGGTCGAGCTTTCGTTCATGACGCAGGCGACCACATCGTAGTGTTTGTCGCTCGTTTCAAGTTCCTCGCGGATGTCCGCGGGCTTGACAGCCTCGCCCCACTCGTACTCCAAGCGGTCGACGTCCTTGCCGAGTCGCTCGGCGACGTTCGCATGGCGCTCGCTGAAGCTACCGCAGGTCGGGACGAGGATGTTCTCGTCGACGAGGTTGAGCGTCGACGACTCCCAGAACTCCGTCCCGGAGCCGGTGAGGATGATGACCTCGTTGTCGGTGCCCAGAAACTCCTTCGTGTCCTCGACGATAGTCGTGTAGAGGTCGGTCATCCGGTCCATCCGGTGGCCGAACATCGGCTGGGCCATCTCCTGGATAACCGCATCACGAACCTCCGTCGGGCCGGGGATATACAGCGTCTTCTCGGGATAGTCGCCAGTGTATTCCTGTTTCTTTGTCACGGGAGCCACCTTGGTAGCCCCACTTTCGCGTCGGTCGGCATGGTAGTTTTGATACGACGCTGATTGTTCGGATCGGCTGGCTACGTTATTCGATAACGCGGGCGATACCCGACAGGATGACCGTCACAATCCCCGAACTGACGGCGGCAAATATATACCACACTGTCATGTCGGGCGGCGTGACCAAAGGGAGCGTGACCAGCCCGGTGATGGTGATGCGGACGCCGACTGTTTTTACGTCGCTGCTCTCGTCGTCGACCGAACTCTCGTCGTCCGCTCTGCCGTCGGCGTGGTCTTGGACTGGGCGCCCACTGTCGGCGTCGATAGCGCTAGAAAAGTCCGCGCCACAGTGCATACACCACGTCGCTGTCGAGCTGACCTTCCCGGCACACTCCGGACAGCGGGGGTCAGGGCCAGATTCATAACTGAAGACTGGACACAGTACGGTATGGACTGGGCCGAGCGGGCCACCGAGCTGCTGTACGACGGTGAGTCGATACGGGAGACGGTCTCGGCCGGCCCGGGTGCCGTCGTCGTGACGAGCCACCGGCTGCTGGCTTTCACTCCCGACCGCGAGGGGGCGAACTACTACCAGGTTGACCGCCCCAACGTCGATAGGGCCGAGTTCCGGACGACCGGGACGTTCCAGTTCCTCCAGCAGGCAGTGAAGGCACTCGTCGTCGGCGCGGTGCTGGTCGCCGCCGGGCTGACCGTCAACCTCGATGGGATGGTGTCGGGCATCTCATTGGGCGGCGGCGACACTGCGAGCGCCGTCGGTATCGGTGGCATGCTGGGACTCCTCCAGTCGATGCTCTCGCTGCTGGCACAACTAGACGATTTCATGCGAATCTCCGGCGGACTCGCGCTGGTGGTTGGAGTGGTCCTTCTGGCGGTGTACGTGAGGAGCCGAGAACGGGTGCTTGTTATCAGCGTCGCCGGCGGCGACGACATCGAACTGACCGCACCCGGCGACGAGACAGTCCTCGACCAGTTACAGGCGGCGCTGGTGCCCGGCGACGAGGCCACCGACGATCCGCTGTCGTGACGTTCAACACCGCACAGCGCCTACCGTCACGCGATGGACGCAGACGGCGTGCGCCGACGGGCCAGCGAGTTGCCCGACAAGCCGGGCATCTACCAGTTTGAAGACGGTGACGGGCGGGTCCTCTACGTCGGCAAGGCGGTCTCGCTTCGCGAGCGGGTGCGTTCGTACGGGGATCCCCGAAGTCGCCGCATCGAGAAGATGGTCACCCGGGCGGCGCTGGTCGACTTTGCGGTTACCGACACCGAGACGCAGGCCCTGTTGCTGGAAGCCAACCTGATAAAACGCCACCGGCCGCCGTACAACGTCCGGCTAAAAGACGACAAGTCCTACCCGCTGGTCCAGCTCACCGACCACGCCGTCCCGCGCATCGAGGTGACCCGCGACCCCGACGAGGGAGCAACGGTGTATGGACCCTTTACTGACAAGGGACGGGTCGAAACGGTCGTGAAGGCGCTGCGGGAGACCTACGGCCTGCGCGGCTGTTCCGACCACAAGTACTCGAACCGTGACCGGCCCTGTCTCGACTACGAAATGGGCATCTGCACGGCGCCCTGTACCGGCGAGATCAGCGAGGCCGACTACGCCGCCGACGCGGAAAGCGCGACCCGATTCTTCGAGGGCGAGGTGGGCGTGCTCGCCGATCCGCTCCGGCGGGCGATGGAGTCGGCCGCACAGGACCAGGAGTTCGAGCGCGCGGCGAACCTGCGGGACAAACTCGGGGCTGTCGAGGCGCTCCACGGCGAGTCCGACACCGCCGTCAGCAGCGCTGGCAGCGGTGCCACGACCGACGTACTGGGCGCCGTCGTCGAGGGCGACCGAGCAGTCGTCGCTCGTCTCTACGCCGAGGGCGGCAAACTCGTCGAACGGGACCGCTACACGCTCGATGCCCCCGACGGCGAGGGACCAGCGGGGGTCTACCGGGCGTTTATTCCCCAATACTATGCCGAGCGCGAGCTACCGAGCCGTATCCTCTGTGCCGAGAATCCGGCTGACCCGGAGCTAGAACGATGGCTCGAGGGCGAGGGGGTCGATCTGCGGGTTCCCGGTGCCGGTCGGGAGGCGACGCTGGTCGAACTCGCCCTGAAGAACGCCCAACAGCGCGGGGGTCGCGACGACGGCATCGGGGCGCTGGCCGATGCCCTGAACATCGCTCGTCCGGAGCGCATCGAGGGGTTCGACGTGAGCCACGCCCAGGGCACCAGCGCCGTCGGGTCGAACGTCGTCGCCGTCGACGGCGACCCCGACACGAGCGGCTATCGGCGCAAGAAACTCACCGAGCGAAACGACGACTACGCCAACATGCGCGAACTCGTCCGCTGGCGGGCCGAGCGCGCACTCGACGGCAGGGACGACCGACCCGACCCGGACCTGTTGTGTATCGACGGCGGCGACGGGCAACTGGGAGCCGCCCGTGACGCCCTAGCGGAGACCGGCTGGGACGTGCCCGCTGTCGCGCTCGCGAAAGAAGATGAACTCGTGATTACGCCAGCACAAGTGTACGACTGGGACGACAACGCTCCCCACCTGCATCTCCTCCAGCGGGTACGCGACGAAGCTCACCGCTTTGCGGTCCAGTACCACCAGACGCTACGGGACGAG
>JAQCNK010000363.1 GCA_028275075.1 Haloarcula sp.
GGGGAGTTAACGACCAGCAGTTCAGTGTCGTCCGAGACCGCGTCAGCGAGGTCATCAAGCGCGCCCTCTAGCTGGAAATCGTGGGCCGCAGTGTCCACGCGAGTCAGGGAGCCACCGGCGAGTTTCACCATCGCCTCGTAGGAGACCCAGGCTGGATCAAGCAGGGCGACCTCGTCACCGTCGTCGATGACAGTCTGGAATATCTCGTAGAGCGCCTGCTTGCCACCCGGCGTAACGATGATGTTGTCGGGCCTGTACTGGGTGAGCCCGTCGTCGTGGAGCTTCTCCGCGATGGCGTCTTTTAGCTCGGGGATGCCGTTTGAGGAGGTGTAGCCGGTGTGACCCGCGTCGAGGGCCGCTTTGGCGGCGTCTTTGATGTTCTCGGGCGTATCGAAGTCGGGTTCACCGACGCTCAGGTCGACGACATCCTTCCCCTCGGCCTCAAGCTCGGCGGCCTTGTTGCTAATCGCGAGTGTCGCACTCGGCTCTACACGTCCGACCCGTGAAGCGAAGTCCATAGTCATAGTTTTGCGAGTTCGATGGCGCTCGTGACGGCCGACCCACCTTTGTGGGTTCTGGCCTCGGCTTCGTCCTTGCTCATTCCCGGCCCAATGATACCTAGCGTGACGGGGGTGTCCCGGTCTAAGGAGACCTCTGTCAGTCCCTGGGCTGCGGCGTCGGTGATGACCTTGTCGTGGTCCGTGTCGCCCTCGATAACGACACCAAGCACCGCGACGGCGTCGACATCGTCCAGCCGCGCCAGCCGGTCGGCCGCCAGTGGTGTGTCGTAGGCCCCGGGGACAGTGTACGTTTCAGCGATGGTCGCGTCCGCGTCCTCGGCGGCCGCGCGCGCCGACTCATACATCGCGTCGATGACAGCCCCGTGTTTATCATACTGAGCAACGACCAGTCCGAGCTGCACCATACCCGGTGTGGGGTCACTCGGGCGTAAAGAACTACCGTTCCGTGCCGGGAAACCAGAAAGATTCTAACATCCCCTCCTCTTGGCTCTGGACATGGGACCGTCCGGCAGTCCGCTGCACGCCCTCCAGGAGTTCCGTGACCGTGGCGCGGCGTGGCTTGACGACGACAGCCAGGCGACGGTGAAACTGGTCGTTGCCATCACGGTGCTCGCCCTCGCGGTCCGTGTCATCTTTCTGGGCTCCCGCGTGGCCCACTTCGATGAGGGTCGGGTCGCCTACTGGGCCTGGCACTACGGCGAGACGGGTAACTTCGCCTACCGGTACATCATTCACGGTCCGTTTATCCAGCACGTCGACCGGTGGCTGTTCGCGCTCATCGGACCCTCTGACTTCTCGATGCGCCTCCCTGTCGCCGTCGTCGGTGGACTCCTCCCGCTTTCGGCGCTGCTCCTGCGGGAACACCTCGGCCGGGGCGAAATCGTCTCGCTCGCACTTCTCTTTACTCTCGATCCGGCGCTTATCTACTACTCGCAGTTCATGCGCAGCGATGTCCTCGTCGCCGCGTTCATGTTCACCGCCTTCGCCGTCCTCGTCCGGCTTTATGATACGCGTAAACCCCGCTATATGTACGCCGCCGCCGTCTTCCTCGCGCTGGGTTTTGCCTCGAAAGAGAACGCCCTGGTCTACATCGTCACCTGGCTCGGTGCAACCGGGCTACTGCTGGCGAAAATACTCATCGTACCAAATGGGTTCCGGGACGTCATCAGCTTCCTGCTGCCCCGGCGGGTCAACGACGCCGTAAACGCCGTCCTTCCGGAGCGGTTTGGGCCCGTCGCGTTCGCGACCGGCCCCCCGACCGCAGGAGCGGTCCGTAAGCGCGTTGTCGGTCGGGTCAAAGGCGATGTGGGCCGGGTCGTCGCCATTGTCCGTGGCTTTCGCGCCAGACACGACGCCGCCTGGCAGATAGCCGGCGCCTACGTCGGCCACATCGCGCTCGCACTCCTCCTCTTTGGGTTCGTCTCCCTTTTTTTCTACGCGCCCCGTGGCGCAGGCATCGACGGGATCGAAAGCCATCCCGCTCTCGCGGCGACGACGCCGGGGTACGTGGGTTTCTGGGAAGGCATTACGAATCCGTCGCTGTTCGGCCAACTGCTCGATACGACGACGGAGCGCGTCGTTGACCAGTGGGCTAACTGGCTTGAGCCGGGCACCGAAAAGTCCCGGGAGACATACCGCAAACACTTCTGGACCTCCACCGAAACGCTGGTCTTGGGCTCGCGCATCGTCGTCGTCTTGGCCGGCGTGGGCTACGTCCTCGACCGGTTCGGTGTCACCGAGCCCCGCCACCTGCTCCCGTTCTGTTTCTATGCGGGGTTCGTCTCCATTTTCGGCTACCCGCTAGGGACCGATATCGGCGCGCCCTGGCTCGCCGTCCATATGATCGTGCCGCTTGCGGTCCCGGCAGCGGTCGCCCTCGCTCTCCTGTTCCGTTGGCTGTCTCAGTCGCTGGTGGCCGTGGACGTGCCAGGTGTGGAAAATGCGACGCTGGTACTCTTTGTCCTCTCGGTGCTGGTCGCCCAGTCGGCCGTGGGACAGGTCTACACGAACACAACCGACGACGGCAACCCCATGGTCCAGTACGCCCAGCCAGACGAGGAACTCAAAGGTAGCCTGGTAGAGATGCAACGCCTCGCCGTGGCTCACGAGGGACACACTGATGTCCTGATGTACTACGGGGAGTCAGGAGACCAGTTCGACAACGACAATGCCTACGTCGGTCCGGATCGGACCAGTTGGGACGAGTCCTACCGGAACAACCGACCGACCTGTGTAATGTGGTACAATTCGTTGCCGCTCCCGTGGTACTTTGCGAGGAGCGATTTGAATGTCAACTGCGAGAACAGTGTTCGGAATCTGGTGTCGCTGGCCAGTCGGGACCCGCCGCCGGTCATCATCACCCAGACCTTCGACCCGACGGTGCCCGAGAC
>JAQCNK010000365.1 GCA_028275075.1 Haloarcula sp.
TCTCTTGGCGGTAGCCGGGTTCGACCTGTTCGCGGGTGGCACACTGCTGTTCGACATCGCGCTCCCGGTCGGTCGACAACTGGCCCTCCTCGGACCGGACCGAGTGGCGTGGCTCGATGACAGCAGCCGGGACCCGGAGTAGCGTGACAGCTACAGCACTTCGGCCACCACGGGCGCGGCGCCGATCGGTCCCGCGGGAAGAGGGTGTCTGAGCGTCTCTCGGGGTCGGCACGGAACCCACAGACAGCGACTCCTACCGGAGGTGGAACTGGAAATCTTCAACTCCCGGTCGCGAGTAGCCCCGTGGACGAGCTGAAGTTGACAAAGCGTTTCGGAAGTCGGCAGAATACCGATTTCTGTAAAGAGTTACTGTTTTGTAGTGCCCATACATTCGTTCATATAGAAATATGCTACCTGATTGTGTCGATACTTTCCCCTCCGGTGTACGAACCGGCGCCATCCCGGCGCGTGATGCCCTGTGAGCGACTGGGTCCCGACAACGTGTATGCGATGTGCCGTCGGCTGCGGGCACATGCAACGGGGTGCCGACATCGGCTACGGCGTCGATATGGTGCGTGGAGACGCTGCCCACCCTGTGAGTCAGGGACTCGCCTGTACGCGTGGCATCGAGGAGAGTCGCGACCCTGACGGGAAGTGGCTCACGCGGCCGCTCGTGCGCGAGGACGGGGAGTTACAGACGACGACGTGGGACGTGGCGCTGGCGCGGGTCACCCGTGGACTTCGCGAGACCCATCAGCGCGACCCCGACAGCGTCGCCGTGCTGGGCAGCGGCCAGCAGACCAACGAGGCCGCCTACGCGCTGGGGAAACTGGCCCGCGGGGGCTTTGGCACCCGCAACTACGACGCGAACACGACGCTGTGTATGGCCTCGGCAGTGACGGCGTACTATCAGGCCTTTGGCAGCGACGCGCCGCCCTGTACCTACGACGACATCGACGACGCCGAGGCACACGTCGTCTGGGGGGCCAACCCCGCCGTTGCTCATCCAGTGATGTTCCGGTGGATAAGTGAGGCCGCCGAAGAAACCGAACTCATTACCGTCGATCCGATCCGGTCGGAGACAGCCGAGAACAGCGACACCCACGTCGCACCGGATCCCGGCAAGGACCTCGCACTGGCACGGGCCATCCTGGCGCGACTGGTTGCGAGCGAACGCCTCGATGATGCGTTTATCGCCGAAGCCACCGACGGGTTCGAGGAGTTGCTAGCGACACTCCCAAGCGCCGAGGCGGCGGCCAAAGAGGCCGGCGTCACGATGGACGAGGTTGAGCTACTGGCCGACGCCATGGACCGGCGAGCGCTGCTGTACTGGGGGATGGGAATCAACCAGCACGTCCAAGGGACCGAAACGGCCCGCGCGCTGGTGGACCTCACGCTCGCGACCGGGAACCTCCGGCCGGGCGGCGGCCCGTTTTCGCTGACCGGGCAGGCCAACTCGATGGGGACCCGCGTCTGCTCATCGAAAGGGTCCTGGCCCGGGCAGCGGGCCTTCGAGGATCCGGACCACCGACGCCTCGTCGCCGACGAGTGGGGCGTGCCAGTCGACCGGTTGCCCGACGACACCGGGCCGGGCCCGGTCGGGATGCTGGAGAACGGGCCCGAGGCGGTGTGGGCCGTCGCCACCAACCCCGTCGCCGGGATGCCCGAGGCCGACAGCGCCCGCGCGAGACTCGAAGATGCCTTCGTCGTCGCTCAAGATGCCTTCCACACCGAGACCACCGAACTGGCCGACGTAGTGTTACCGGCGGCGACGTGGGGGGAAAGCGAGGGGACAACGACGAACATGGAGCGGACCATCTCGCGTGTTCGGGCGGCGACCGAGGTGCCAAGCGGCGTTCGAACGGATCTGGAGATCATCGCGACCGTCGGCTCGCGGCTGTTCCCGGAGCTGTTCGAGAGCACCTCGCCAGAGCCCAGCGACGTGTTCGACGAGTTCGCCGGGCTGACCGAGGGCACCGTCGCGGACTGCTCGGGCATCACCTACGAGCGGCTGGACGAGAGCCACGCCGTCCGCTGGCCGGCGCCAGATGAAGCGAGTGCCGGCAGCTATCGCTACTACGAGGGCAGCGAGTCAGATGCGGCTGCCGACAGTGAGTCCTGGACGTTCCCAACCGCGACCGGGAACGCACAGTTCTCGACGGGACGCCAGCACGAGCTTCCCGAACCCACCGACGAGGGATATCCGCTGACGCTGACCACGGCCCGGGAAGCCGACGGCTACAACACGGGCGTTCGGTCACGCGGCGGTATGACAGGGGAACTGGTCGCCCGCATCCATCCAGACACCGCCGAATTGCACGCCGACCGGGCGGTGAAGAACCGGCTCACAGTGGTCTCTCGACGGGGCTCGGCAACCATCCATATCGACCGAGACGAGGGCGTCCCGCGCGGGATGGTCTGGCTGCCTATCCACCATCCGGCGACCAACCGCCTGACTCTCTCGGACCGTGACCCCGAGTCGAACGAACCGCACTTCAAACAGTGCGCAGTCAAACTGGTCGCCCCAGAGACGGAGCTGTCGACGGCTCGCAGCGACTGATACTGGTGGCTGTAACAAACTGAAGTAATTCGCCACCCCGGGGTGGCGAATATCTTTACGAACTTACAGCCACCAGTATGAGACTGTCAGGTGAGACGTATAGACGACTATCTCCAGACAGTGTAGCTTTGCCGACGAATCAGTCCGGACTGGTAGACCCGGTGTATGAAAAGCCGCTCCGGGTCACCGTCGAGGACGTGTCGGGGGAGGCCAACCGGACAGCGCACTGCTTGAAGTTCGGTTCCTGTGAGTCCGGGTCGACCATCGGCAGTGTCAGTTTGTTAACCTCTGGGTGGTG
>JAQCNK010000002.1 GCA_028275075.1 Haloarcula sp.
TGGCCCGAGGCCGCGGACACCGATCTGGCACTCCTGCCGGTGGGAAGCACCGAACAGCACGGCCCCCACGCCCCACTGGGAACCGACTCGTTGACTGCACAGGCCGTCGCCGATGCCACTGAAGCCGCTTACGACGGCGAAATTGTCGTCGCCCCGCCGATCCACGTCGGCGTCGCCGAGGAGCACCGCGATTTTACCGGGACGCTGTGGGTCAGCGAAGACACCTTCCGCGATTACGTTCGGGAGACAGTGGCCAGTCTGGCACACCACGGCTGGACGCGTATCGTCGTCGTCAACGGCCACGGCGGTAACGTCGACCCGCTCCGGGAACTCTGTGCGCGCGTCACTCGCCACGACGAGGCCGACGCGTGGCCCTTCACCTGGTTCGACGCTGTCGACGCGCCCGACATGGGCCACGGCGGGCCGGTGGAGACGAGCATGCTCCAGCACACCCACCCCGAACTGGTCCGCGAGGACCGTTTCGACGAGGCGGCCGCCGACGGTGCTGATAGCTGGGGCGACTGGATCAGCGGCGTGAACCTGGCCTACGACACGGGGGAGTTCAGCGAGAACGGCTGTGTGGGTAACCCAGGTGAGGGCAGCCGAGAACGGGGTGAGAAACTGCTGGACGAGGCGACTGCGGCGCTCGTGGCGTTGCTGGACCGTATCGCAGCGCGGTGATCAGACTTCTGCCTCTTCGGCGTCGGCCTCGGTGTTGGCGCCATCCGCTTCGAACTCCGCCAGCGTGGACCGGAGCTGGGGAATCGTCCCCGTGAGGTCGCCGACCTGCTCGCGGGCGTCTTCGGCGTCCTCGATGAGCCCAGCGACGGTCTCTATCTCCTCGGCCAAGTCGTCGGCGTCCTCGAAGGCGTCGGCACGCTCGCCCATCGTGTACCACTTTTTCGCGTCCCGTAGATGGGCTTGGGCGTCGCCCACGTCGAGTGCTGTCTTGAGCGCGTTGAGCACGCCCAGCGTGTTGTCGGCCTCGACATCCCAGACGGCACCGGCCTCGGGGAGCGCGCCGCGGGCATCGGCGAGCGACGCCTCCACGTCGCTTCGCATCTCGTTTGCCGCCTCGCCGAACAGCTCGTCGTCGTCAAGACTAGTCTGACTCATAGGTTCCAGTTGACGTGGAAAGGGATTAAAAGCCCGCCTGAAAGTGAAAGTGTAACCACACGACGTGGCCGGGAAGGGGTTCGAGAAATCGAAACGGTTGCTTGAATTAGACGCCGCCGGCCGCAGTCGATTCTACGGGTCGACAGATTGATAGAATTCGGCTCGCCAGACCCCGGCGAATATCTATCAGTGTCGACCCGTATCGTCGTCGGCTCCATCCATCCGAATGTCAGTCCGGATTTCGGGCATCGGATCCAACGGCTCGTCAATGTCACCCAGTACCAGCATCGCGTAGTAGCGCAGGAACGCCTGCAGTGGTACCTGAATAAGGTTGCTCACGAGTAAGAGCGAAATGACAAACAGGACGACAGTCACGCCGACCAGCGCCATCGAGGCCGCGCCACCGCCGAGTCCGAACCAGCAGAGAGCGCCGATGAGGACGAACGGAATCGCCAGGAGCAACACCGCGATGAACCCGAGGATACCACCGACGATACTGACGCCGATGCCCAGCACGATGGAGAAGGCAAGGTAGCCGAGATACTGTTTGATGTTTCGTCGGATCGACCCGAGGAGGCGTCCCCAGTTCCCGAGGAGGCCGCGGTCGCTTGTCAGCGTCATCGGGACCACGAACATGTTAGTGAACCCGGTCACAAGGCCCTGGACAAGCGCGAACGCGACGAAGAAGACGATAGCCAGCGGGAGGATACCGAACGCCGCCTCTGCCGTGATGTTGTCGACACTGCCGCCGAAGACAGTGAAAAAGACGGTCAAGAGGAAGCCGACAACAAGCAACAGCGAGACCAGCGTGACCACCAGCCGGAAGGCGAACAGCCGGACCCCGTTGCCGATGTTCTCGCGGAGATACTGCCGGATATGGACCTCTCCGGAGACGAGCGACTCGACGAAGACGAACTCCATGAAGTTACTCAACAGAGCAGCCACCAGCGCGAGCAAGACGAACAGGCCGGCGATGACTAACAGCTCCGTTCCGAGCTCCGCTAGCAACGCATCGGGGTTCGTCGGGACTGCACCCTCGGTCATGAGCGGACTGGA
>JAQCNK010000026.1 GCA_028275075.1 Haloarcula sp.
CGAGACACACGCCGCGGTCCCGCCACCGACGAGGACGCGGACGACGATTCGGAATCAGGGTCGGATCCGTCGGCGGATGCGGCGTCGAGCGACGACGCTACCGGGACAGCCGACGCGGCAAGAGAGACAGTCGATGGGGAGGCGGCGGAGACAGAGACAGATGCAACAGACGCCGACCCACTCACAAAAGATTTCGAGGAAGCAGACGACGACCCGCCCACAGGAGAGTCCGATGCAACAGACGCCGACCCACTCACAGAAGATTTCGAGGAAGCAGACGACGACCCGCCCACAGAAGAGCCCGATGCAACAGACGCCGACCCACTCACAGAAGAATTCGAGGGAGCAGACGACGACCCGCTGGGGGTAGCGTCCCCGACAACCGAGACAACCGACGAGCAAGCCAGCACAGAGGAGCCAACCACTTCCGACACAGAGGCATCAGTACCAGCACGCACAGAGGCATCACCCTCTGCCGACACTGATGCGTCCGAAGAGACCACCGATAGCGCGCAGTCAGAAACACCCCCGACAGCCAAGACTACCACTCCGACCCGCTCTATCGACGTGGCCGTGGTGACGGTATCGGGTGACCGGGCGGCACTCGAATACACCGCAATGACGGCGTTTGAGGCCGCCGGACACGCCGTCGTGCGCTGTGAACGCCCCGATAGCGGCTACGACAGCGTCCAACAACAGGTAGATTCGCTGGTGGGCGACTCGGCGGTCGATGTCGTCGTCACTGTCGGTGGTGCCGGGCTGGCGGCTGACGACCTGACGATCGAGGCGGTCCACCCGCTGCTGGAGAAGGCACTGCCGGGGTTTGGCGAAGCCTTTCGCGCTCGCCTCGCCGACCAGATCGGCACCGGTATCGTCGGCGTCCGGTCGACAGCAGGCTTCAGTGACGGGACGTTGGTCTTCTGTCTACCCGGTGACGCCGACGCGGCGGAACTGGCAATACGCGAGATTCTGGCCACCGAAGCACCGAGACTCGTCTCCGAACTCGAAGCGTGATACGGTCAGTTATAAGCCATTGCCGTGATTTGCCGGACCCGCCCCGGCAGTTCACCGGTAAATCGTCACAACCGACCGTATGAGAAGCTACGTCGGGCGACAGACGCTCCCATCGTCACCGACGAGCGGGAAGCGCCAGGGTTTCGTTCGAGCACAACGGACGCAAACAGTTTTCGAGCGTGGTCGACCGACTCTGAGAGAAGACACCGATCCGTTACAGTTCCTCGGCGACCGCGTCGGGTCCGAGCAAGTTGGGGTCGACGACGAGGTCGGTCTGGCGGCTAGCGAAATCGGGCAGGGAGCCCTCGGCGTAGACGACGATACGCAGGTCGGGGTTCAGATCCTTCGCAACCACGATAGAGGTAGCCTGTGCCATCTCGGTCAGGAGATACACCTCGGCCTCCATAACGCCGGCCTCCTCCAGCCCGGGTCGGTTGCCCACACCGGCGACGGTTGCGGTGTGCCCCTCCGCTTCCAGCGCCTCGTGAATCCGTCCGGGGTCGTCCCCGACGATGATGACCTCCATCGTCACTCGTACTCGATGGTCGCTGGCGGTTTGTGGGTGACATCGTAGACGACGCGGGCGACGTTCTCGTGGGCACCGGTGATTCGGCTCTGCATTCGCTGGAGGGTGTCCCAGTCGAGTTCCTGTGCTCGGGCGGTCATCCCGTCACGGGATTCGACGGAGCGGACGGCGACGACCCAGCCGTGGACGCGGTTGTCGCCCTTGACGCCCGTTGCCTTGCCGATGACAGCGGCCAGGGCCTGCCATGGCTCGTACTCCTCCAACTCTTCCTCGACGACGTGGTTTGCCTCGCGGGCGACCTCGAGTTTCTCCTCGGTGACCTCACCGATGATGCGAACGGCAAGGCCGGGGCCGGGGAACGGCATCCGTTCGGAGATTATCTCCTCCAAGTCGAGCGCACGAGCGACCTCGCGGACCTCGTCTTTGTACAGATCGCGCATCGGCTCGACGATGCCATCGAAGTCGATTCGCTCGGGAAGCCCGCCGACGTTGTGGTGGGACTTGATCGTTCCTTCACTCTCGAT
Source organism: Haloarcula sp. (assembly GCA_028275075.1). Classification (GTDB taxonomy): domain Archaea; phylum Halobacteriota; class Halobacteria; order Halobacteriales; family Haloarculaceae; genus Haloarcula. Next base: position 2,065 of record JAQCNK010000026.1, read on the forward strand.
ACGGTCGGGGTAGATGGTCCCCTGAACGAGGTAGTCGGCGTCGACCTCCCGTGCGACCGTCTCGAACTCCCGGATGAACTGCTCGCCGATGATATGGCGTTTCTCCTCGGGGTCGGTCTCGCCCGCCAGCTCCTCGAGGAAGCGGTCGTTCGCCTCAACGATGTGAAGCGAGTCCATGTAGTCGAACGTCTCGCGTATCTCGTCGGTTTCGCCTTTCCGCATGAGACCGGTGTCGACGTAGACGGCGGTGAGTTGGTCACCGATAGCCTCGTACGCCAGCGCCGCGGCCGTCGAAGAGTCGACGCCGCCCGAGAGGCCGATGACGGCGTTTTGCTCACCGACCGCGTCGGCAATCTCTTCGATTTTCTCCTCGATGAACTCCGCTGGGTTGACCATCAGTGGCTCACCCCGCTAGTCTCGGCATCGTCTGGCTCGTTCGCGCCGTCGCCGACGACGGCCTCCAGCAAGCCGACAAACGGCGGGCTCGCTCTTGTGGGCCGCGAGCGGAACTCGGGGTGGAACTGTGTTCCGATGAAGTACGGGTGCTCCTCGGACGCGAGTTCGAGTATCTCCATACGGTTGGCAGAGCGCCCGGAGAACTTCAGCCCGGCGGACTCCAGTTCATCGAAGTACTCGGGGTTGACCTCGTAGCGGTGGCGGTGGCGTTCCGTACAGGAGTCATCGCCGTACAGCGAGGCCGCAAGCGTTCCGGGCTCGATATCTGTCTCGTGGGCACCCAACCGCATCGTCCCGCCCATATCCTCGACCTCGTACTGCTCGGGCAGGATATCAATGACGGGATGGGGCGTGTCCTCGTCGAGTTCTGCGGAGTGGGCCCCCTCCAGTCCGAGAACGTTTCGAGCGTACTCGATAACCGCGAGCTGGAAGCCCAGACAGAGCCCCAGATACGGAACACCGTTCTCACGGGCGTACTGGATCGCGTCGATCTTGCCCTGTGTCCCGCGAGTCCCGAAACCACCGGGAACGACGATGGCGTCGGCGTCCTCCATGCGGTCCTCGTGGTGGTCGGGCATCTTCTCGGAGTTGACCCAGTGGACGTTGACATCGACATTTTTCTCCAAGCCGGCGTGTTTCAGCGCCTCGTGAACGGACATGTAGGCGTCTTCGAGGTCGTACTTGCCCACGAGAGCGACGTCAACCTCGCCCTCGGTCTGCTGGGTGACGAGTTCGCGCCAGCGGTTCTCCCGCTCTTGGGCGGGTAGCGATTCCGATTTGATGTTCAGTTGCTCCATCACGTACTCATCGAGACCCTCCTCCTCGACCATCAGGGGCACGTGGTAGATATCCTCGACATCGGGGTTCGAGAAGACGGCGTCCGTGGGAACGTCACAGAACAGCGCGATCTTCTCTTTCGTATCGATGTCGAGTTTGTCCGAGCAGCGCCCGACCAGTACGTCCGGCTGCAGCCCGATAGAGCGCAGTTCCTTCACCGAGTGCTGGGTCGGTTTGGTCTTCTGTTCCCCGTTTTTCGAGTAGGGGACAAGCGTGACGTGGGTGAAGAGGATATCTTCCTCGGCCTCTTCGTGGGCGAACTGGCGCAGCGCTTCGAGATACGGCATCCCCTCAATGTCGCCGACGGTGCCGCCGACTTCGATGATACAGACATCGTTGCCCTCGGCGGCTTCTCGTATTCGGCGCTTGATGTCGTCGGTGATATGTGGGATAATCTGGACCGTGCGGCCGAGATAGTCGCCCGCGCGCTCCTTCTCGATGACGTGTTGGTAGGTCTTCCCCGTGGTGACGTTGTGATCGAACGTCATGTCGATGTCGAGGAACCGCTCGTAGTTCCCCAGGTCGAGGTCGACCTCGCCCCCATCCTTGAGGACGTACACTTCCCCGTGCTGGAAGGGGTTCATCGTCCCGGCATCGACGTTGAGATACGGGTCTATCTTGACCGCGGTCACGTCGAACCCGGCGTTCTTGAGAAGGCGGCCCGTGCTGGCGGCTGTGATGCCCTTCCCCAGACCTGACATCACGCCGCCGGTGACGAAGATGAACTTGCGACCCAGTTCCGGGTCGTAGTCCGTTTCGGGTTCGGTCGGCATACTGTCGGTGAACAGCGTGCCCTCAAAACGGTTTCGGAGCACGCCATCTTCGCCAGCGAGTAGCACTGTCGCTGTCGACACGCCCATGAAAGAAGTTTAAGGTCAGAGAGCCGAATAGTGACGTATGGGAATCCTCTCGCGCGCGTCATACGTCATCAGGTCAAAGGTGAACGCCGTCCTGAACCGCTCTGAAGACCCGAGCGAGACGCTCGACTACAGCTATGAACAGCTACGCGACGAGCTACAGGATGTAAAGCAGGGTATCGCGGATCTAACGACCCAGAAGAAGCGCTTGGAGATACAGAAGCGCCGACTCGAAGAGAACGTCGAGAAACACAACGAACAGGCCCGCCAAGCCGTCGAACAGGACCGGGACGACCTCGCTCGGCAGGCACTGGAGAAGAAAAAGCAGAAGATGAGTCAGATGGAGGAGTTGGAGGGACAGATCAGCCAACTCCAGTCCCAGCAGGACCAGTTGGTCGAGCAGAAGGATGAACTCCAGCGCCAGATAGAGCAGTTCCGAACGAAAAAGGAGACGATGAAGGCCCGCCACGAGGCCGCCAAGGCCTCCGCCCGGGTTAACGAGGCCATGACCGGCGCGGGCGAGGAGATGGAGGACGTGAGTCGGGCTATCGAGCGTGCCGAGGAGCAGACCGAAGATATGGAGGCCCGCTCCCAGGCGATGGACGAACTCCGTGAGGACGGCGTCCTAGAGAACCAGATCGACGACAGCAGTCAACTCGATAAGGAGTTAGAACAACTCCGACAGGACGGCGAGGTCGACGCCGAACTGGATACACTGAAATCGGAGTTGGGGAAAGAGAGCGCGGAGACGACCGACGGAGCCAGCGACGAGGCGACCGAGACCGACCTCGAACAGGAGCTAGCCGACGACACTGTCAGCGATGTCGATAATAGCGAGGTCGAAGCTGAACTCA